>JAVBKB010000162.1:0-11261 GCA_031554275.1 Caryophanales bacterium
GAATTAACACTTGAACAAGTTCAAAACCTAGTAGAAATTCCAAAGTTCGATGATCATGGTGATATCGCTTTCCCATGTTTCACATTTGCAAAAACGCTTAAGAAAGCACCTGCTGTAATTGCTGAAGAGTTAGCTGAAAAGCTTTCTGGAGACAAATTCGAGAAGGTTGTTGCTCTTGGGCCATATGTGAATTTCTTCTTTAAGAAACCTTTTATCACAAATGAGATTGTGCGTGAAATCTTGAACACTGGTAGCCACTTCGGGGACTTGCAAATTGGCCATGGTGAAAACGTAACTGTTGATTGGTCATCGCCAAACATCGCCAAACCATTCTCGCTTGGACATTTACGGTCGACTGTAATCGGCAATTCAATTGCCTTAATTGCTCAAAAATGCGGCTTCACTCCTTTAAAAATCAACCATTTGGGTGATTGGGGAACACAATTTGGTAAGCTCATCGTTGCCTACAAGGCCTGGGGTGATGAAAAGAAAGTTCGAGAAAACCCTATTGAAGAGTTGCTGAAGCTTTACGTGGAATTCCATGATAAGGCGGAAGAGGATAAGGATTTGGATCAACAAGGACGTGATTGGTTTAAGAAACTTGAAGATGGCGATGAGGAAGCCACTCGGCTTTGGACATGGTTCCGAGATGAATCATTAAAAGCATTTAACAAAATTTACGAATTGCTAGGTGTGAAATCTGAATTCGACCATGGTGAATCTTTCTATAATGATAAAATGCCTGAAATCATGGAACTCCTTGATAACAGTGGTATTCTAGAAACGGATCGCGGAGCCCAGATGGTTCGACTTGATGAGGAGAATCTTCCAGTTTGTCTCATTAGAAAATCTGATGGTGCTTCCCTTTACATTACTCGTGACTTGGCGACTGCCCTCTATCGCCATCGTACTTTTGACTTTGTAAGAAGTGTGTATGCAGTTGGAAATGAACAGTCACTGCATTTTAAACAATTGAAGGCAGTGTTGAAGAAGCTTGGATTTGATTGGTCTGATCGTATGGTTCACGCCCCTTTTGGTATGGTGAAACAAGGTGGTAAGAAGCTATCCACTCGTAAAGGGAAGATTGTGCTTTTGGAAGAAGTATTGGATGAATCCATTAAATTGGCTGAAAATCTTATTGTTGAGAAGAATCCGAATTTGAAGAATAAAGATGTTGTGGCACGCCAAGTTGGCGTTGGCGCTGTGATCTTCCACGACCTTCGTAATGATCGTATGAATGATATTGACTTCAACTTAGAAAGTATGCTGAGGTTCGAAGGCGACACTGGACCTTATTTGCAATATACAAATGCACGCGCCAATTCAATTCTTCGAAAAGCAAACTATCAAGATGGTGAGAACCTAATTGAATTAGATGACCCATGGAGCTTTGCAGTTGTTAAGCTATTGGCAGACTTCCCTAAAGTAGTGGAACGTGCATTAGAAAAATATGAACCATCAGTTATTTCAAAATATCTGATTGACCTAGGACAAAGCTTCAACAGCTACTATGGACATGTGCATATCCTTGAAGATAATGAACAGAAACAATCGCGTCTTGCCTTATTGAAAGCAACTACGACTGTTTTGACAGAAGGTCTAAGACTTCTTGGTATCGAAGCACCTGTTGAAATGTAAGCATTTCAACAAACAGAAAAAAATCACCCTGAACAATACATTCATTGTTCAGGGTGATTTTTTCTTTATCTATTCAGCATTGTATTAAAGTGCTCTTTCACATCTATAGCATCTTCATCCGATGGACTAATAATTAAGATGGTATCATTTCCACAAATCGTGCCAATAATTTTTTCCCAATCAAGATTATCAATCAGTACACCAACTGCATGAGCATTACCTGGTAAAGTTTTCAATACTACAAGGTTCTTCGCAGCTTGGATATCAACCAATACCTCTGATATCAATCTCTTCAGTTGGCTCAATGGATTGAATTTATGATCTGGTGGTAAGCTATACTTATAACTTCCATCAGTTAATGCTACTTTCATTAAGAATAGCTCTTTAATATCTCTTGAAACGGTTGCTTGCGTGACATGCAATCCTGACTCATGTAGTAAGTCCACTAATTCATCTTGTGTCTTGATGGTGTGCTTTACCACTAGTTCGCGAATGCGCATATGCCTCTGACCTTTATTCATCAAAAGCCCTCCGATAAATACATTTCCTATAATCTATAATAGCGAATAATATCGAAAATGTATAGCAAGGATTATTTGATAACAACTGGTTACTTCAAATCAAACTACATATTATTGATATCAAATTTCCCAGTAGCGAGCAGCCAAACTGCCACTAAAGCCAACACTACCAATAGAATTGCAACTAACAATTCAAGTGCGCGGAAAGGTTTTTCTTTTCTTTCCTTTTTAGCGAGAAGGTAGAATGGTATCCCTACTGCATACAGTATCATTACAAGGAGAAAGTACTTCCAACCAGCGGCGTACAGAATCCATACTGCATAAATCAGTGAAATAATACTAAGGATTTTTGTGCTGATTTTTGCTTTTACCTTTTCGCTACCAAATGCTAATTTCGTTCCATAAGCTGCACTAGATAAGTAAGGCACTAGGATGGCTGCTGTTGCAATCGTGATGAGCGTCAAGTAAGAGCTTTCTATTCCTGCTGCAAGTAAGATGAAAATCTGTGAAACAATTGTTGTAACATAGACTGCTCCCACTGGAGACCCTTTGCGATTTTCCTTTGCGCAAAACGCTGGAAATAACTTATCCTTACTCGCTTGTAGTGGGATTTCAGCAGCAATTAGGGTCCAACCTAATAGGGCACCAGAAATTGAAATGATTAATCCAATACTCACCATTGTTGCTGCCCAAGGTCCCACAGCATCCTCAAGCAATGTGGCCATAGAAGGATTTTCTAGACCCATTAATTTCGCATGTGACATTGTACCAAGACTCAAGACCGACACTAGTACATATAACGTCAAAGTTGCTAACAATCCAATAACAGTTGCTTTTGCAACTTCAGACATCTTCTTTGCTTTGCTGGAGAGAACAACTACCCCTTCAACACCAACAAAGACCCACAAAGTAATTAGCATTGTATTTTTGACTTGATCTAGAACACTCACCGAATTTCCACTATCGTCAAAAAGTGTCTCTTTTCCCCAGAAATCAAGACTGAAGTGATCAACATTAAATATAAGAATGGCAATAATAATGAATACAACGATTGGTATCAATTTGCAAACAGTAGTTACAAAATTAACAAAAGCTGCGTTTCTGACACCACCAACAATTAGAAAATTATAAATCCATAAGATAATTGAAGCCGCGATCCAAGTTTGTGGATCACTAAACTCTTTAAAAAACGAGAACGTTTCAAAACCACTTATGGCTTCAAATAGACTTTTGAAAAAGGCGATATTCGCAAGAATGGCACTTAACCAATATCCCCACCCAATTGTAAATCCGGCAAAATCCCCGAATCCATCCTTTGCATAACCATAAATCCCACCATTAATTCCTGGTCTGGATTTTGCAAGGTACTGAAAAACAAGTGCTAATGAAATGATACCGATACCTGTAATGAACCAACCAATGAGAATACCACCAGCACTTGCTGATTTAGCCATATCGCCTGGTATATTAAATACTCCAGCTCCAATCATTGATCCAATCGATAGCATAATTAATGAGATGAGTCCAATTTTCTGCTTGTTCTCCATTACCAATACCCTCCCTTTTCTATCATCCTTTTAATTTTTGTAAAAGCTTTAGATATGAATTTTTATAAATAGTTATGTATAAATATTCAACTGTTGGTATTGTATCAAAAATTATTTTGAATGTATATAGAAAATTAATCACACCTTTGAAAAAAGTTCGCTTATTAACAAATCACATTACCACCCAGAAACGAAACAAATATCTTTCACCCTCAGACCTCCTGGCTAAATCGAATAATCAAAATTTAAGTAATCGAAGTTATTAATTTTTTTGATCATAAAAATAGTGTAATCGTGCTGGTTTGTCAGCTGACGATTACACCGTTTTTTTATTTTTTTTAACCCAATAATGCATTGATATCAATTGTTTTTGTAGCAATTAGAACAATTGCCAAGACTGTTAGTGCCAACAGCCCTACCAAAAACCCAAGATCTCTAGGCTTAAATAGCTGTTGCTTTCTTTCCATCTTAGAGTACATATAGAAAGGTATTCCTGCTGCATAAATGAGCATAACGAGCATTAGGTATTTAATGCCGGCAGCGTATAGGATCCATACCGAGTAAACTAATGCCAAGATACAAACAAATATTGAACTGGTTTTAACCTTTTCAGTTCCTTTTGAAAATGCAACCATTGATGCAAAACCAGCACTAGAGAGATATGGTATCAGAATTGCGGCAGTTGCTAGTAGATACAAGATATTATATGAACTATTGAACACAATAGCGATAATAACAATAATTTGCGAAATAAGTGAGGTTAAGAAAACAGCACCCACTGGTGAACCCTTTTTGTTTTCATAACTACAAAACTTAGGGAACAATTTATCCTTTCCAGCTTGGAATGGAATTTCTGCTGCGATTAAAGTCCATCCTAGTAGTGCTCCAACAAGTGAAATAATTACACCTACATTCACCAAAGTCGCGCCCCATGCTCCAACAGCATCTTCAAGTAAGAAAGCCATTGACGGGAATTCAACTCCTGCCAATTTAGCATGGTTCATTGCACCAAGACTTAGAACAGAAACCAAAACATAAATTGCTAAGGTTGAAAGGAGTCCGATAACTGTTGCTTTACCAACATCAGACATTTTCTTAGCTTTACTAGATAAGACTGCCACTCCTTCTACACCAACAAATACCCAAAGTGTAATGAGCATTGTCCCCTTAACCTGCTCCAAAATACTCATTGACTTACCAGCTTCATTTAGCATTGTTTCTTTACCCCAGAAATCAAAACTAAAATGATCAATATTGAAAACAAAAATCATCACGATAATAAAGAATACGATCGGAAGCAACTTGCAAATCGTGGTAACAAAGTTTACAAATGCTGCATTTCGGATGCCAGCTACTATTAGGAAGTTATACACCCAAAGCAATATAGTCGCGGTTATCCAAGTTCTTGGGTCAGTGAAATCTTTCAAGAACTCCATACCTTTAAAGTTTCCTATTGCCGCAAACAACGCTACATAAAATGCTACATTGGCAATAATTGCGCTTAACCAATAGCCCCAACCAATTGTAAAACCAGCAAAGTCACCAAAACCAGCACGCGCATATCCATAGATACCGCCCTCAATCTCTGGTTTTTTCTGTACTAAAAATTGAAAAACAAGTGCTAAAGCAATGATCCCTATCCCTGTTATAACCCAACCAATAATAATGCCACCTGTACTCGCTACGCCTGCCATATCAGCAGGTAGTCCGAAAACACCTGTTCCAATCATAGAGCCAATGGATAATGCAATTAATGAAAATAGACCAATCTTCTGTT
The DNA here is from genome assembly GCA_031554275.1 of Caryophanales bacterium. GTDB lineage: Bacteria > Bacillota > Bacilli > JARBTR01 > JARBTR01 > JAVBKB01. The sequence continues at coordinate 5,484 of JAVBKB010000162.1, forward strand.
TGTCTTCCATTTGAAACACCTTCCTTCTTAGGATAGAATAATTTCTTTTAACAAACCAGGATCAATATTACCACCAGAAACTACTAGGGCAACTTTTCTCCCTTTAAACACATCTGGATGTTCCATAAATGCAGCTACAACAGATGCTCCACCAGGTTCTGCAACAACCTTTTCCTTGAATAGTAGCAGTTTAATGGCTTTTTTAATGCCTTCCTCACTCACAATCAGAATGTCATCGATACATGTCTTTGCCATTGCAAATGGAACTTCGAGTATTCCACCAATTAATGAATCACATATGCTCTCGTCAGATGGATATTCAAGATAGCATTTATTATCTCGTAAAGAATGAACGAAAGCTGGGCATGCTTCTGTTTGTACGCCAATCACTCGAATATTTGGATTATGCGCTTTCACAGCTACACCAATTCCAGTAATAATACCACCACCGCCAATTGGTACAACAACAGTATCAATTTCTTCATTTTGCTCAAGAATCTCAAGCCCAATTGTTCCTTGTCCAGCAATTACATCTACATCTCCAGACGAGTCAACATAAATGTATTTGTTCTTTGCTACCTCTTCGACAACTGCGTGATGCGCTTCATCATAGTTTTTCCCAACAAGCTTAACATTTGCTCCGTAGTGTCGAATGGTTTCCACCTTTGCTGCTGGTGCGTTTTCAGGTACGAAGATGTTAATGTTATGCATTCCAATCAGCTTACCAGCGTAGCTGAGTCCACAGCCATGATTCCCTGAAGAAGAAGCAATTACGCCAAGTTCTTTTTCTTCATCTGATAAAGAAAGTAATTTATTAAGCGCACCACGAATTTTGAATGCCTTTAATTTCTGCTGAGACTCGAGCTTTAGAAAGACTTCTGTTTCTCCATCACTTAACTCTTTGGAGTAATCAAGCGGCGTTTTCCAAACTAAATCCTTGATTCTTTCTCTTGCATTTTTCACATCTTGAATAGTAACTGGTTGCATGAGGTTCCTCCTTTCAAAAACAAACCATACTCTTTCTAACTAACTTTAGAAAAAGTATGGTTCATTTTTTTATCCTAAAGTTAGTGCCATAACTGCTTTTATGGTGTGCATTCTGTTCTCAGCTTCATCAAATACTACTGAGTATTTGCTTCGGAAGACTTCATCAGTTACTTCCATTGCGTCTAAGTCATATTTATCGTGAATGTCGCGACCAACTTCGGTTTCTAGATCATGGAATGCAGGTAGGCAATGCATAAATAATGTGTCCGTTTTGCCTGTCAAATCCATCATTTTCTTATTTACTTGGTAAGGTTTTAATAATTTAATTCTTTCTTCATATTGTGCTTCCTCACCCATTGAAACCCATACATCTGTATAAATTACATCGGCGTCTTTCACACCTTTTGCAATATCATCTGTAATGGTGATAATTGCACCAGTTTCTTTTGCAACTGCTTGCGCTTCTTTGACAACATCATCATGCGGGAACAATGATTTCGGAGCCACGAGTCGGACATCCATCCCCATTTTCGCACAACCAACGAGAAGCGAATTTCCCATGTTGTTTCGGGCATCGCCAGCATAAACAAACTTAATGCCCTTTAAGTAACCTTTATGTTCTTGGATAGTCATTAAATCGGCAAAGATTTGCGTTGGATGCCATTTATCAGTTAAACCATTCCAAACTGGAACTCCAGACCACTTCGCAAGTCCTTCAACAACCTCATCACTGAATCCACGGAATTCAATACCATCAAACATGCGCCCGAGTACTTTGGCAGTATCTTCCACTGATTCTTTTTTTCCAAATTGAATATCATTCTTTCCTAAATACTCTGGATGTGCACCAAGATCGATACATGCCACAGTAAAGGCGCAGCGTGTTCTTGTAGAAGCCTTTTCAAAAAGAAGTGCAATATTCTTTCCATCTAGAACCTTATGCGGAACTCCAGAATATTTTAATTTCTTGTAGTGAATTGCGGTGTCAACAACAAATTGAATCTCCTGTGGCGTGTAATCATTTAGTGATAGTAGATGTCTATTTTTGATATTAAAACCCATAGCATTATCTCCTCTTCTACTTTTATTCAAGTTGTAGGGGCTACAACTTCAAGAACTTAATTATTAGTATTCAGGTCTAGATGTCTTCACGAACAAGTGGCATACTCATGCAACGAGGACCACCACGACCACGAGACAACTCGGCAGAAGCTATTTCAAGCACTTCAATGCCATATTCTCTCAGTAACGCGTTTGAAACGTAGTTTCGGTCGTAGGTCACAACTACTCCAGGCGCAATTGCCAATGTGTTCGAACCGTCATTCCATTGCTCACGAGGTGCAGCGATTTCGTCTCCTCCGCCACATTGAATTAATGCGACATCCTTAAGATTTAATGCTTCTTTCAATGTTGCGAATAAATCAGTGGTATGTGTTATCTTACAATAGCCTTCTTCAGAGCCTTTTTCAAGGGTGTAAATATTAATTGAGCCATCTACGCCTTGAATTTCAGGATGAATTGTAAATTTATCATAATCAACCATTGTAAAAACAGTATCCAAATGCATGAATGCACGTTTTGATGGGATTTCGATAGCAAGGATCTTTTTCACACTCGCATTTCGAGCAAACATTGCCAGTGCTAATTCCTCAATTGCTGCTGCTTGTGTGCGTTGTGAAATACCAATAGCAATAACTTCTTTGCTGAGTACTAACTCGTCTCCGCCCTCTAAATGATAATCGGAATAACGATTAAACCAAATCGGAATATCATGATTTGCAAAACGCGGATGAAATTTCATTATATATTCCATAAACAATGATTCACGGCGCCTAGCAGTTGCATACATACGATTGATCGTAATCCCATTACTAATTGTGGCAGCTGGGTCACGTGTGAAATACAAGTTCGGCATTGGATCCATATAGAACTGGTTATCATTCTTAATCATTTCGGAGAGCTTGGTGTGATTGGACTTTACATCTAGTTGCTTCTTGCGAATACCAGTCATTACTTCGTCAACCAATTTATCCGAAGGTAATGCGAGTAGATATTCTGTAAGCGCATCCGCTATATTTGGTGTTGTTACACCACTTTCCTTAATCATATCTGCAACAAATTGCTTGCGCAACTCATCGGTTATCAGTATCTCTGTAGCTAGCTTCTCTAAATAAATTGTTTCAGTACCTCTGTCTTGCATTGTTTTAGCAAAACCATCATGCTCTTTTTGGGCAACAGGTAGGTATGGAATATCATCGAAAAGTAATCTCTCCAAAGTATCAGGGGTTAAGTTTTCGACTTCTTTGCCAGGGCGATGGAGTAAAACTGTTTTCAGTTTCCCGATTTCTGATGTTACATTCAAAGGATTTACCATGCTCAAATTCCTCTCTTTATGTTTTTTTTCACACAAGAAAATTGTCATTGTGAATTCAACTTGAATATAGACCTATTTAAGGAATCTCACAAGGAAAATGATGTAATTGCGACAAAATATGCCACGTCGCAAACAGCTATCTTCTCTATTTTTTCATTTTCAATGCATAATTATTCTTTTACAACTGTAAGCATTCTCACAAAAAAAGTGAGGAAATAGTTCATAAATACAAATGCGAAAAAGTAAAATCAAAAAACTTCTTCAAATTTGTTCGGCATATTGTCTTTTTTTTAGTCACGAACATTGATTATTATGTTCATTTTATCAATTTCTACTCAAAAATCAAGTGAATATTTATCCAAAATAATGCAAATAACATGCCTTGATTGAAATATAAATTAATTTCGAATAATTTGTTACAAAAACATGAACTTTACGAAATACTGTACCGTACCATACAAACATTAATCCTAATTGTCATCTGATTCCTGATTAAAATAGCGAATGATTTATACGGAATTTTTCGTATGGAATCAGAAGAGCCAAGAAAAGTATACCACTTCGATTTTCTTAAACCAAAAAAAAGAGATAATGTCCTCAGAATCTGGGCATCATCTCGATTATATTGTGAGTTTACATATTATTGGACAACTTTATTCAAGCAGTTTACTTTGTAATTCTGGTACCAGATTTCCCTTGTAATGCAGAGACTGCATTTTCAAGCGAAGTAATAATTGAGATTCTGCCTGGTTTAGATTCAACAAATGAAATTGCTGCTTCTACCTTTGGTAGCATACTCCCTGGTGCAAAATGCTTTTCTTCAATGTATTGCTTCATTTCAGCAACAGACACTTCTTCTAACCGCTTTTGATCTGGTTTGCCAAAGTTCACTGCCACATAATCGACCGCAGTTAATACTAAGAAGAATTCTGCATCCAATAGCTCTGCCATTTTCTCAGAAGCCAAATCCTTATCAATTACCGCTTCAACACCAACAAACTTGTTCCCTTCTTTGATAACAGGGATACCACCGCCTCCACCAGCGATGACAACGAAATCTTGCTCGACAAGTATTTTCACTGCGTCCTTCTCAATAATGTCAATCGGCTTTGGTGAAGGGACTACACGTCTATATCCACGTCCTGAATCCTCGATCATGACATAGCCTCTTGTTTTGATCAATTCGTCAGATTCCTCTTTTGTGTAGAAAGAACCAATTGGTTTTGTTGGATTCTTGAATGCTGGATCCGCTTTATCAACTAGCGATTGAGTAACAATCGTAACTGCTTTCTTCGAAGATCCGCTTGCAGCGATCACCTCATCCAGCGCGTTCTGCAACCAATATCCGATCATCCCTTCGCTCATTGCACCACAAGTATCTAGTGGCATTGCAGGAAGCATCTCAGAATTTGATGCAGCTTGTTGTAAAAGAATATTTCCCACTTGTGGACCATTTCCGTGGCTGACGATCACTTGATATCCAGCATCAATTAGCTTCACAATTTGTGTACTTGTTTCGAAACAAGCTTGTTGCTGGTCTTCTGCTGTAGCTCCGTTTCCAGTCTGAATAGCATTCCCACCTAGTGCAACGATTACTTTTTTGCTCATTGTAAAACCTCACCTTCTTAGTTTTTCTGCAATATTCTACCCCAAAACTGATAGATAGATGTATGTCGTGAAGAATATAGCAAATATTATTTCGTAACGCAATGGTTAAGAAAGTAGTATTTTGGCACGGGAATTCCGCATTTTTTGCAATAAAATGTTTTTGTGAATATTTATTCATTTATATCTGGGCTATTTTTGATCCATGTATCCAAGACATTCCCATCTCTATCTTCATCAAATACATTGGCACCATTTGCATATCGATCACTCGATCTCAATGATGAAATTTTCACCTCAGCTAATCTCCCCTTAGCTGAACGCAGACAAATCGTATCCTGTGCTTCTACCTTGTGAATGCCCACTACTAGGTGAGGTTTTGACTTCACTTCACGCAAAACAACCAATCCACGCTTTGCTCTAGAAGCAATTTCAAATTCACTAAGTTTAACCTTCTTCAAGGAAGACCGTTGCGTGATGACAGCGACTGTCCCAATCAAATCTGGAAGTAGTTGAGCAGAAACCACTACATCGTCATCCTTTAGTTTAATGCCAATTACCCCAGCTGCTTTCGCACCAATTACTGGTACTTCTTCTTCATGGAAAATCAGCACATAGCCCATCTCACTAGCTAATAAGATATATTGTTTTCCATCTGTCGCATAGACACTCTTAACTTTGTCGTCATTCTTCAAATTAATCGCAACCAAAGGCCTCGAAATCCGTTGTGCTTTGTATTGATTGAGTTCACTTCGCTTGACTAAGCCGTTTTCCGTGATAAAAGTTAAATAGATGCTTTGCTCGAAATCGAT
>JAVBKB010000161.1:0-20496 GCA_031554275.1 Caryophanales bacterium
AGTAGGCTCTGTAATTTGCTTGTCCTTATATTTAGAATACTCTTGTCTCGCCTTTTCAAGTGCTTCCTTATGGGAGACCGTTCCACTATGGCTGAGAATATCTCTTCTATTCATTTTAATAAAAATGTCAAGTTGTTCAATCCATTCACTCATTGTCATTTGGTTTTCTTCCAACGCCTGTAATTCAGCGAAATCCAAATACATCGTTACAATTCTGTTTAAAATATTGATTTCTCTCTCTATATAAATAGTTTTTGGCAATCGCTGCTTCTTGCAAGGTTGGGCTATTACCAGCGAAATTTGTCATTCCCATATTCTTCTTATCCCCATCAGCTCGTCCCATGATAATTTCCGCAGCAGTTTGTCCATGTGCGCAGCCCAATGCATTTTGTTTTGGACAACCTTAAAGAATTGAATCGTATCGCTTGAATTTGGATTATAATCAATACTTGTGGAGTAAATGTCTAGTATCTGTCTCCAAAATACTTTCTCTGATGACCGAATATCTCGGATTCGAACAAGCAATTCTTTAAAATAATTGCCTCCTCCGAGTTGCTTCAACTGTTCATCATTCATTGAAAAACCCTTTACCAAATATTCTTTCAAAATCTGGTTTGCCCAGATTCTAAATTGGGTTCCACGCAAAGACTTTACACGATATCCAACTGAAATAATAACATCCAGACCATAAAAAGAAACTGGTTTGTCGGAATTTGGGATGTGCATATTTTGCACATTGCTTTCACGTGCCAGCTCCCCTTCGTCAAAAACGTTTTTGATATGCTTACTAATAACACTCCGCTCACGCTGAAATAAATCAGACATTTGCACAGTGGATACCATACTGTATCGTTTTCGAAGTGGACCTCTATTTTTGTCAAACCATCTTCAGTATTGCAGATTTGATTTGTTGAACTTGTTCCCAAGATTCCGTGCTTACAATTGGGTCGTGCGTATTTTCAACTAGCATTTGCAATAATGCTGTGTACCAAGAAAGTGTTGATTTTTCAATATGATCCTAATTGTGCTCGGAAACTCAGATCATCAGAAACCCTGTCCTTGATATCCATGAGACGGAAGAAATTAGTCCTCACTTCTTCGCTTAATTCTGAGGAACAACCAAAAAAATAACGCTCTGCGCAGGCAATAGTTACCAACGCAGAGCGTTATCAATTTTCTGTTCTATTTCAAACTCAAACTCAATCCCAATACTTGTATAAAGCTTGAGTACCCGAGTTCTCTTCCCCACGTTCAATTAATTCATCATACATTTTCTTTACTGTTGAAAGACCTGGGGTAAGCATACCCATCCTTTCAGCTTCAGATAAAGCAATTGTCATGTCCTTCACAAAATGCTTAATAAAGAAGCCTGGTGCAAAATCATTGTTCAGCATTCTCGGAGCAAGATTCACCATTGTCCAACTTGATGCAGCGCCACCAGAAATACTTCCAAGCACTTTCACAGGATCGAGTCCTGCCTTTTTTGCATATATGAATGCTTCACAAACACCAATCATAGTACCCGCAATAGCGATTTGATTCGCCATTTTTGTATGTTGACCGCTACCAGCTTTTCCTTGATAGGCAATGCTTGCACCCATCTTCTCAAGAATCGGTGCCATTGAATGAAATATTTCTTCCTCGCCACCTACCATAATGGTTAGCTTTGCATCTCTTGCACCAATGTCACCACCAGAAACTGGAGCATCCAAAGCAGCAATCCCCTTGGCTTTTGCTGCATCATAGATTTTTCCTGCGAGGCTTGGTATAGAAGTCGTCATGTCAATCACTGTTAGACCAGCATTTCCCTTTGTCACTAAACCATCTGCACCTAAGTAGACTTCCTCAACATCCTTTGGATACCCAACAATTGTGATTGCAACATCAACACATTGCGCTAATTCGCCTACAGAATCAACCCAAATAGCACCCTTTGCAACCAATTCATCCGCTTTTGACTTTGTGCGAGTATACACATACAGCGGATGCCCAGCAGCCAATAAATGTCCTGCCATGCTCTTTCCCATTACACCAGTTCCAATGAAACCAATCTTCTGCATATCATTACCACCTTCTATTTTTTTATAAAATTAATTGCTACCATAATTGTAGCAGTTTTTCTACATTCATGGTGAAAAAGTATCATAATCGTTGAATGTTGTCACTTGTCAAAGTGAAAAGTATAATAACGGATTCCATGTCGTCACTTATTCGCCAAAGTGAAAAGCGTTTCATTCGTGATAAATTGTCATAGAACCATAATTAACATTCTCTCAACACGATTAGTTTTTAATTTGTAAACTCTCAAAAATCTTTTGCATTTCATCGTGATCGAATAATTGTTCGTCTGCTCCAACAATAAATAAGTAAAAGTTTGTTTCGTCAATCTCGATTGCTGCAAGAAAGTAACTTCCATCAGTGCTTGTGAATTCACACCATTTCGTGTTTTTTCCAGCAACATCTTTTTCTTTGATTGTGGGTACTTCCCCGTCCTTGGATTGACTCTTAGCAATTTCACTAATCACCGCAGTTAAAGATTTATTTTCTTCGTTTGGAAGCTTATATATAAATGCTCCCTTGCCCTCATATTCAGTTGTAACACCTAATACAATTTCGTCTCCATTCATGGATTTGTCACTCATCACCCATTCCTCTGGTACAGTCAGTTCTACTGACTCATCCTGACTAGAAATTGTTTTGAGTTTTTCACCTGTCGAACAACCAGAATTACTAATCAATATCATAAAACAAACACTCACCAAAATCTTTGGTAGTCGCATAGTGTAGCACCCTTCACGAAAATAATGATAGATAGATTCTAAATCATAAAGTTACATTGTTCAACAATTATGGCTAACCAACTAGTCATAAAAAACTTGGAGAATATACTGGTTAACTATTGCAAACTCCCTAACTTACGATATAATTTGGATACACACATATGGAAATGAGGTTTTCAAAAATGCAAAAATGGATAGATTTGCGTAGTGATACAGTCACTAATCCAACTGTAGAAATGCGCCAAGCCATGGTGAATGCAATTGTTGGAGACGATGTTTACAATGATGACCCTACCGTTAAAGAGTTAGAAGAACTAGCAGCCAGCATCGTTTGTAAGGAGGCTGCACTTTTCGTACCAAGTGGAACTTTTGCCAATCAATTAGCCCTTTTCACACATTGTGACCGCGGTGATGAGGTGATTCTTGGCGAAGATTGTCATATTGTTGCCCATGAGGTTGGTGCAGCAGCGGTTATTTCGAATGTTAATTTAAGAACATTAGAAACCATAAACGGCAAAATGGACTTAGATAGAATCCAAGCATCCATTCGTTATGGGGAAGACATTCATTGGCCAAAAACCAAGTTGATATGTTTAGAAAATGCATATTCAAACGGTGTAGTTTTATCTCCTGAATATATGTCCGCAGTCCACAAAATAGCAAAAGATAATAACCTCCTTGTTCACCTCGATGGTGCTAGGTTGTTCAATGCAGCTACTAGTTTAGATGTTGAAGTGGATGAATTGACGCAGCACTGTGATACACTTATGTTTTGTTTATCAAAGGGATTATGTGCACCAATAGGTTCACTTTTGGTTGGTTCGAAGGAGTTTATCGAAAAGGCACGGAAAAACCGCAAGTTGCTTGGTGGCGGAATGCGTCAGGTAGGTGTTCTTGCAGCCGCAGGAATAGTCGCACTAAACAAAATGCGCCATTGTCTGCAAGATGACCACAAACACGCAGCACTTCTTGCCGCGCAATTAGGAATGATTCCTGGGATAACAGTCAAGAAGGATTGGCAAGATATCAACATGGTGTTTTGTACCATTGATTCCGACGTTGCAGCTGATTCCCTTGTTGACTCCCTATATAAAAAAGGCATTAAAGTAAATGGTCCAGAAAATGGTGTTTGGCGCTTTGTAACACATTTCTGGGTTACAGAAGACGATATGTTAGATTTCGCCTCGGTCTTGAAAAAATTACTTGGCTTTCAAGACGGTGCCGCGGACAATGAGCAAGAATCAGACAATTCACTAGTAGAATCCGCTTCAAATGGTTTGATTGATTCTGTTTTGAACCAAAGTGATTTAGGTGATTCCATCGTAAATATTACTAGCAGTGAACAACCTAGAAATGAAACTTCAGCTATTCCTTCAACCGAATTTCCGGAATCAGCTTTGAACAGTGTCGATGCTACCAAATCAGCTTTGAACAGTGTCGATGCTATCGAATCAGCTTTGAACAGTGTCAGTGCTACCGAATCAGATTCGAACAGTGTCAATGCTACCGAATCAGGAGCAGAGAAAAATCAAAAACCGCGTGTAAGACGCTTTAAGGTTACTAGAAATTAATTGATTTAAATTTTTATTATGAAGCACCAAAATATAAAGCACCTGCACTCCATCTAACTTGGAGTGGCCAGGTGCTTTAATCATGTTTAACCTGTTTTGTCAGTCAAGTCTTGCAAACGCTCGGTACGCTTCCTTTCGCGCACCTGGAAATTTCTCTCGTTTTCACTCCGTATTCCTTACAGGAAACTGGGTTAATTCTTTTTCAGTTTAGGGAACTGAATTTGAAATGTCGTACCAACCATTTCTTCAGATACTGCCTTAATTTTGCCGCCATGTTGCTCCACAATCCACTTAGCAATTGAAAGACCGAGTCCAGTTCCCTCCTGACTTGCTCTTGATTGATCTCCTTGGAAAAACCGGTCGAATATTCGAGGTAATTGATCAGGTTTAATGCCCATCCCATTATCTGCCACATGAAGCTGAATCGAATTTGTCGAATCTGTGCAAGAAATCTTGATTTCCCCACCAGCTTTTGTAAACTTCAAAGCGTTGTCAATCAGAATCACCAATAATTGATGAATTCTCTCTTTATCACCATTGAAAAGCACATTTGAACTAGCATGTAGCGAGATACTCTTTTCTTGATACTCGGCAATGTCACTAAATTGAAACACCACTTCATGTAAAAGTTGATCCAAATTAAACTCACTCTTGATGATTTCGATTTGGTTAGAATCTGAGCGCGCAAGTGTTAAGAGATTAGTTACCAGCTTGGAAAGTCGTCTTGTCTCCTTTGAGATAGCAGAAACATCGGAAACTTTCTCCTCAATAGTTGCATCAGGATGTCGCAGCAACAAATCTGAGCGAGTTTGGATGACCGTTAGTGGTGTTCTGAGTTCATGCGAAGCATCTGAAACGAATTGTTGTTGCTTCTCCCATGCTTTATTAATTGGAACAAGTGCCCTCCCAGAAAGATAGAAGCCTACACCAACCACTAGCACGGCTCCTGCAATGTTTCCAAGGATAAGGATTAGTAAGAGATTGCTTAATTGCTGTTGCTGTGAATCTGTATTACTGATGAATTGCAATTTAACAAGTGTTCCAGTAGGATAATCAATGTTAATGTCTTTGGTTATAGAGCGGTAATTGTAGCCACCAACCTTTATGTTCTCAAGCATATCGATTTTCGATAACCCAAACTCGTTGGCATACTTTGAGAAAATCGGGTAGTTCGAAAACATTTGCCCATTTTCATCCCATACAAGCACATGTACACGAGGATCATCAGCCAGTGGTAAGCCTTCTTTAACTTTCTCACCTTGGCGAATAAACATTTTGCCATTTTGCGGATTCATTTGTGCATCAACAGTTTCTTCAAGTGCCCGGTCCACGTCTCGGTATATTGTTGCATAGCTGTACAGATAGATCACGATTGAAAGCACAGCCAACACAACAAAAAACACAATTGCATTTATTACTGTCAACTGGACTCTTGTTTTTCTAAACACTTGCTCACCTCCATGCACTCACCTATGATGACTTTTTCAACATATAACCAATACCCCGCACGGTTTGAATATGCTTATGATAGCCAAATGGCTCTAGTTTTTTTCGAATATGATGCATAAACACTTCGACGATTTCCATTGTTGTGTCAGATTCAAAGCCCCAGACCCGGTCATAAATCTGTTCCTTCGTCAGAATAGCACCTTTATTTTGAATCATATATTCCAACAGCTCATACTGTTTCAACGTAAGTTTAACAGACTCACCATCTATTTCAATTGGGTTTTCTTTACCGCTTAGTCTCATCGTTTCATATTGAATGCTCTGATCTAGTCCCAGACTGCCGCTTCGACGTAGCAATGCTTTGACACGCGCAATCAGTTCCGGTGCTTGAAAAGGCTTCACTAGGTAGTCATCGCCACCCAAATTTAGCCCTTTGACACGATCTTCCAAAGAATCGCGTGCCGTCAAAAAGCAAACTGGCGTCTTCACGCCTCCTGCGCGCATTTCTTGAATGATTTCAAAGCCATCTCGTTCAGGTAGCATCACATCTAGGACAATGGCGTCATAAATATTTTGCATTGCCATAAACAAGCCTTCATCTCCATCACTGGAGGAATCAACTTCGAATTCTTCACTGAGTACCTCGACAATCGAATCTAACAGTGCCAAATTATCCTCAACTACGAGCAATCGCATATCCTCACTACCCTTCAACTAACTTTCCTATAATTCAACTGTAATTTATCTTATATATGATTATCATACTATTTCAACTTTTATAAAAAAAGCCTCTTCACTTATTCTTTTGGAGGGAGAATTTTTTTGTAAGTGTGAAGAGGTTTTATTTGTACCTATCATAGTAAACAATGCTTAACTTTTTCTTAAGAAATGATACAACTGTAAAAAAAATCGCCTCTTTCTCTATGCATCAGCTGCTAACAAAGTAGCATTACGACTGCATTTCAAAAGAAAAGGCGATTCTTAATTTGTGTTAATCAAAGCGTAGTGCCTAGATTGGGTGCTGCAACAAAGCGACGAATCGCTTTGCCTGTTAATCAAAGCGTAATGCTTGGATTGGGTGTAGTTTTGATGCTTTATTGGCAGGAAAGACGCCGAAAACCACACCTACGAGGATTGAGAAGCCAAACGCAATTGCCATCACCGGGATTGATGTTGCAACGGTAATTGAGGTGAGATTGGCAATTAGTCGCCCAATTCCAATTCCTAAACCAACTCCGATGATCCCACCAAGTCCACTTAACACAACCGCTTCGATAAGAAACTGGAAGAGAATGTTCTTACGCTTCGCACCAATTGCCTTTCGAATACCGATTTCCTTTGTCCGCTCTGAAACAGATACGAGCATAATGTTCATAATCCCTATACCGCCTACAATCAGCGAGATACTGGCGATTCCACCTAGCATCGCAGTCATCGTTCCAGCCACTTCGTTCAGTGTAGACATTAAGTCTTTTTGATTGGAGACATTATAGTAATCGGATTTTTCTGGGAATAAGCGGTTCAGAATTGTTTTCACTTCGATTACTGCTTGATCAATTGTATCTTCACTCTTTGCTTGAATATACACATTTTGAATGTCTGTGCTTTGAAGAGCACGTTGTGCTGTACTAAATGGCGTAATGATTAAATTATCCCCACCAGTGCTGGTTGAAGTACCTTTTGACTCCAGAACACCAATTACCTTATAGGTCACACCATCGATTTGCATGTCCTGTCCGACAGGATCCAAGAAACTGAACAATGTTGTCGCAGTTTCTGAGCCAATCACAACAACCTTATTACGTGTCTCTACATCTATATCTGAAATAAATCGTCCTGATTGTGGCTTTATATCTTTAACACTGGAATAAGCTTCTGTTGCCCCAATTAATTGCACTGAAGTGTTATTGGTTCCATTTTTGGCTGTCACATATCCTTGCACGTAAGGAGCAACATCTTCAATCGTATTCAATTCTGTAAAAGAATCGACGTCCTCTTCCTTAAGCGTCAGATTATCACCACGTAGGTTCACAGTGATTAGGTTTGTCCCAAGCGAGGATATTCGTTGTGTAACAGCTTCAGTTGAACCCTTCCCAATGGAAACAAGCACAATTACAGAAGCAACTCCGATAATAATTCCTAACATGGTTAGAAATGAACGTAGCTTATTACTAACTATACTGCGGAAGGCCATTCTAAAAGATTGGAGAATATTCACCCAGTGGTCACTCCTTCCTCAGTTAAGCGGCCATCATGAATATGCATAATACGCTTCGCTTCTTTCGCAATCAAGAGATCATGCGTGATGATCACAATTGTATGACCTTTATCATTAAGTGCTCTCATGATGGCAATAATATCTTTCCCAGTCTTACTATCAAGTGCACCAGTAGGTTCATCTGCTAGCAAGATTTGCGGATTCCCAACTAAAGCTCTCGCAATTGCAACACGTTGCTGCTGACCACCTGAAAGCTGAGAAGGTAAGTGATGACCCCGAGCAGACAAGCCAACTAGCGTTAATGCTTTTTCCACTGCATCTTTACGCTCTTTTGTCTTCATTCCACGGTAAATAAGCGGTAGCTCGACATTTTCAAATGCCGTTAGCTTGGCGATTAAATTGAAATTCTGAAAGATGAAACCGATTTTCTCATTGCGAATGGTTGCTAATTCAGCATCTGAAAGACTATTGATATCCTCACCATCGAAATAGTAATCCCCAAAATCCGGTTGATCTAGGCAGCCAATCATATTCATTAAAGTTGACTTTCCCGAACCAGATGGACCAATGATTGATATGAAATCACCCTCATACACAGTGAGGTTAACATTTGCAAGCGCATGAATCGTTTCTCCACCAAGTGAATATTGCTGTGACATATCTTCGATTTGAATAATCGGCTGCTTCATCACTTACCACCACCTGTGCTACTTGGTGGGGGACCTCCATTACCTTCTCTCATAATTGAACCACCGCCACCACTGCCATTCACCCTCATCATTTGATTATTATTGGTGGAAGATGACGTTTGCGCTACCTTGTATTGAACAATGTCGCCCTCATTTACTCCAGAAGCAATTTCAACATAATTTGTATTGGTTAATCCAATTGCCACCTCTGTCTGCGTTCCAGTGTTTCCAAGCATGACAAACTTCTTGCCGTTGCTAGATTGTACCGCTTCAATTGGTACAAGCAGTGCATCTGCTTTGCTTGCCGTCAGAATTTCAGCTTCCGTTGACATCCCCGGTTTCAACTTTTCTATGTTTGAAAAGGTAATATTCACGTTAAAAGTTGCGACACCCTTCTCATTGCTACCCGTTCTTGCAATTTCTGTAACCTTACCTTCATAATTTACATCTGTAACAGCGCCAACTTTAATCGTTGCAGCTTGGTCAAGTTGAATTTTATTAATATCCAGTTCATCGACAGCAATCGTTGTTTGCAGAGTGCTGTAGTCTGTGATATGAAGTAGGACTGCTTTATCTTGCACATGATCATCAACTTTAACCGTAATCCCAGTAACAATACCTGCAATTGGTGCATAAATCGGATTACTATTGTCAAAGGAGATTAGCTTTTCTCCAGCTGCAACAACCTGATTTTCTACAACATACACCTTATATACCGTATCTGTGTCTTCAGCAGTTACATCCTGATCATTAATGACCGCCACTGTCCCCGAACCACTCACCTTGACATCGATTTTTCCTTTAGTCACAGTTGCGGTTTGAACATCCGTTGATTGATTATTTGCAGCAGTGCCATCTTTAAAAAACAAAAACCAACTTGCTAGCGCAATAACAATAGCAAGAAATCCAAATAATGCGACCCACTTTTTCAATTTAAAAAACTCCTTTACCCTGCTATTTCAGTGTTCTAGTAGAGCACTTCCACGCTCATACAAGTTATGGTTGTTGCTTTCTAAATTCAGGAGCTTCCCCTTGCCCAGGTCCCATTTGACCATTATTGATACGGAAGCCACCATCTCTATTTATTTGAACTGAATTATTTTTTTCTTTAGATATTAAGTAAACGATTCCAACCGCACAAAGCGAACTAATGACTAAATTTATGATTAATAATACTTTAAGAAAATTCATGGCAGAAACATCTTTAAACTTATTGTTCTTCTTATTTGATTTTCCTTTTGTAACCGGTTGTGAATCGTACAATTCCATATCTCTAATAGCAGCCTTTTGCTCAAGCAATTCCTCTTTCTGCTCAAGTAATTCTTCTCTTTGATCTTGAAGCTCTTCCTTCTGTTCTTGTATTTCTTCCTTTTGTTCTTTTAATTCTTCTTTTAAATCATCGATATTGTCATTTTGATTCTTCGACATATTAAATCCTCCATTTAGCTTTATAATAGGTATATCACCTACTTTGACTATATCATCATAAAGGTGAATTCTTAACTTTTTCTTAAAAACTAAGAAGTATGGTAAACAGAAAACTCCGCCCCGCTTCAGCTATTGCTGACATTGGAGGCGGAGTAGTATTTGGTAGATTCAGGAACTCAATTTGTTACAAAGTCAATCATTACATCTAGGTCTTTCGGTTCACTGCTATTCCTCATGCGTTTGCTTTGTGCTTTTTGTTTTGAAATCTGAATTTGAAAACTGGTATCAATTGCTGCATCTAGACCAGTTAATTTCCCTTTTTCATAGAGGAATTTCCCCTGATTTGCACCCACTATATAGAAATCATTCGTAGCTTCAGTTAGTTGATAATTAAGAAATAATACATATTCTTTACCGATTTCAAGTAATTCGGAAGGATTATTAAGTTGGTAAATCCTTGCCTCGTCTATTTTTTCCCCTTTGATCGTTTCAGTGACAGAAAAGTTAACTACTACACCAAGAGCAGATTTTTCAGCTTTTGAAGTAGCTTTCCCAAGTACAACGGCAGTAGCTCTTTGATTAACTTCTGCTAGGCTAGCTGAACCATCTCCATATGATGCAATAATAGTGGGTCTATTTCCATTTTTATCTAGAGGGATTTCAAATAAATCTTGAGGATTTTCATTAATATTTACTTCATTTGTATTCCCCTCTGGCAGCACTGAAGTATTTATCTGCTGATTTTGAATACTATTAATCCCCGCCACTTCAGCTGGTAAACTTTCAGCATTTATGGTGGTCACGTTGCTTTTCGGTTCGGCTACATGATTAAAGTCAGTATAACTTCCAACCATAAGCAGTACTATTACTGCACCGAAGACAATTTTTTTCATATGTATACCCCTTGTATTTATTCATAATGTAAAGGAATGAATCCAAACCCTTTGTGGTTCATGTTAGAAAATCCTTATAATAAGCTTGCAACAAATTTAAACCATAAAGACGCTAATTGCCGATTTTGTTAAATACAATATTATTCTTAATTTCTATTTTTCGCAATAATAAATCTAATTTAAGCGAAAATCCAGGATCGATAGATTCCTTGGTACGAAGCCTGAACGTTAAGCTTCGCTAGTTCTCCACAGTATTCTAACTCCAGCTTGTGAACCAATTTTATTCTTCATTTATAACGAGCATCAGAAAAAAACTCATTCACTGTTATCGTGAAAGAGTTGTACCTAGTCTATTTATTTTCGTCCTTGAATGGTTAATCTATCAGATGTCGAAGTATCGCTTCGGGATTTTCTAAGAATTGTTTTGTCAGCAAATAGTGCTCTGTTTCTTTGTATGGCGTAAGTGCTAAACCCTCGTCTGACAGGACGAATATTTGTGCATGCGGAAATGCCATTAGAATTGGGGAGTGTGTGGCAATTATAAATTGCGAATTCTTGTTCACGAGCTGACCCATACTAGCAAGCAGCGTTAATTGCCGTTGGGGAGACAGCGCAGCTTCTGGCTCATCGAGAATGTAAAGACCATTTCCCCAGAAACGATTGGTAATCAACGATAAGAAGCTCTCACCATGCGACTGTTCGTGAAGGGACTTGCCACCATATTGTGTATGAAGCTCCAATTGGTCAATTTCACTTGCTACATTGTAAAAGCTTTCCGCTCGTAGAAAAAAGCCATCCTTTGGTCGCTGTGACCCTTTAGAGAGTGTGATGTGCTCATACAAAGAAGAATGAGTTTCTGAGGTTGAGAAATCAAAGTTCTTCGAACCACCTTCAGGATTGAACCCGTAATTAACTGCAATCGCCTCTAATAAAGTTGACTTGCCTGTTCCATTGTCACCTACCAAAAAAGTCACGTTGCTTTTTAACTTGAGTGGCTCAAGTCCTTGTACAAAAGGCAGTGAAAAAGGATACTCCCGTTTGTCACAGCCTTCAAAGCTACTCTTCAATCTAATCTCTTTAACAAATAAATCCATCTTGATACCTCAAACTTGTAGTCATATGCACTTCGCTTTTCTTAACTTTTTTAAGTAAAAGCTAGGCTTCTAATATGATGATAACATATCACAGTAGGTAATCTTTGCAGTTCCGTCTAGCAAATCCAAATCGCCCGCTTCTGATAGAATATTAATATCCTTCTGAATTCCTTAATAAGCGAATATCATGCACATAAATTCTTGATGCGGATTCATTTTGAATGAATTTTTGTATATCTTCGGGGGTTTCCTTGTACTAGAACTCTTTGAAACTGTACTCCATTTGCATTGACAAAGTCTAGCGTCTCTTCAAAAAAAAGAAGCGTTAATACCATCTATCATAGTAGTAAATTCGTTACGTTTTGAGGCTAAAATGTTACAAGATTAGTCAATTTTTTTGCTAGATTGTTAGTGGGACAAAATAAATGCAATACCTTGCGAGAGGCAAAAAAGTCCACCTCAGATCAGTGTTGACTTTCTGAGGCGGATTCTGTTGTAAACCCTGTTTTGATTGTTATCAATTTGGCACAGGGTATCATTCTGCGAATCAAATCTTATAGTACTACTTCTCCATTAGCTATGTGGTGCATCAAACCCGATGATGCTATCTTTTCAACGTTCAAATCAAAATCTTTTTATCCAATTACGCTTTCGCCATTTCAATCACAAGTACATGCGCATCCGCATCAGCTTGAATCGTCAAATCCTCTTCCACAGACTCTATTGCATCCCTTGCTACTAAGTTGATTCCATTAACAGTTGTAGCGCCTTCAATTGTGATCAAATACGCTTGACGTCCTTTCGCAACTGTGAATTCTGCTGCCTTCCCCTTATCAAGAAAAGTTGCAAACATATTAACATCCTGATTAATTTTGACAGGTGCATCATCATTTCCCGAAACTAGATGCAACCACTGATTCATTCTGTCCTCCCATTTGAAGCGGAAATCACCATAATTCGGTTTCAAACCATTCTCATTTGGGATGAACCAAATCTGTAGCAACCGAACTGTTTCAGCGCCCTCATTGATTTCGCTATGCATGACACCAGTGCCAGCACTCATGTATTGCACTTCGCCTCTTGTAATCGTTTCCTTATTCCCCATCGAATCTCCATGGGTAAGTGCCCCATCAACTAGATATGAGACAATCTCCATATCTCTATGTGGATGCATCCCAAACCCATTTTCTGCTTGGATGAGGTCATCATTAAGCACGCGCAAGACTCCAAAATTCATATTATTTGGATTATAGTAATCTGCGAAAGAAAAATGAAAGTGACTATCTAACCAACCTAAATCCGTACTTCGACCCATTTTTGTATGATCAATAAACTGAACCATTGTCAAAACTCCTTTTCGAAAATAATTGTTAAAAATATAATATCTCGAATTCGAGATAATTGCAAATATTTTGTTTGATCCTGTGATTTTGCCTATAATCTTTGCGTTCCGACACTTTCATCTGGGAAATCTTTGTGATCCGACACTCACAAAAGCTATTATTATTGAAAATTTCTGGGATATTATTTTGAAAGATCAACGATGTTACGGATTATATTTAGCTTTTTTATATAAAAATTTGTATATTCCAAGAATTCATTACTCATTCTCTTATTGTTTTCTGAGTATTAGTTATGCATAATAAGAAGGACAAACTGAGGTCACTAAGATTTTGTATGGTTGATCTAAATTTCTATTCATTATGGGGAGTTAACTAATAAATGTCATCATTCAAAAATAACCTCGCCTTAGTAAAATCACTTATGGCAAATAAACAAATATTAAAGGCTAGTCCATCGCTTAATTGGTTTCTGACAAAATATATGGGTAAGTTTCAACTACTAGATGTAGATGGAAACCTTATTCTCCATTCACATCTACCTGCGATAAATAGTAAAGCCTTTACACGCTTTATTGATGAGCATTTGTTAGGCAAAATCGAAGGTCCATCCCACGCCCAAATTGCAATAACCAATGCATGTCCACAGAATTGCCAATACTGCTATAACCTTAGCCGAAGCGGAAAAGTGCTCAGTACCGAACAAATCAAACAGCAGATTCAAGATTTGAAGCAAATGGGTGTTTTTTGGCTTGGATTTACTGGTGGCGAACCGCTTCTAAATAAAGATATTGTCGAAATTGTTAGCAGTGCTGGTGACGATTGTGCCCTGAAATTATTTACAACAGGTGTTGGTTTAACTGAACAGCTGGCGCTTGATTTGAAAAATGCTGGATTGATGTATATTTCAATCAGTTTGGATCATTGGCAGGAAGAAATTCACGACAAGATTAGAGACTATAATGGGGCATTCAAAGCGGCGATGAATGCGATTGACATTTTTAAAAGAATTGGTATGCATATCAGTGTATCATCTGTCATTACTCGAGATATGCTCCACACCGATCATACTGAAAAGTTTCTAAAGTTCCTGATAGATTTGGAGATTCATGAGGCATGGTTAAGCGAAGCAAAGCCAACTAGTGAGGATTTCTGGAGTGCTGAATGTGTCATAACTGAAGAAGAGCGATTGAGTCTTGTTCATTTACAGGATCGCTATAATAAAGAGGGCCAAATCACTGTTAATTATTTGGGACATTTCGAAGGCGGTGAGCATTTTGGATGCTACGCTGGTAACAAGATGCTCTACATTGATGCCTTTGGTGAAGTCAGTCCATGTGTATTTGTACCTATGACCTTTGGCAATGTTCGTGATACCCCTGTGCAAACCATTTTCGCTGAGATGAGACAGCAATTCCCGACCGAAACGCATTGCTTTATTAACTACAATTATCATTTATTGAAGAAATACTATCATGGTGAGGTTCCCCTAAATAAAGAGGATTCCACTCTGATGATGAAGGAAGTACATTTTAGTCCGCTTTCAACGTTTTCAAGACTCCATCAAAAACAAAAGAAAAAGAAGGGTTCCTCGTGAAATATTACAAACTGTATAGTCTTTGCCTTGTAATCATATTCGCCATTGTTGGACTAACGTTCTTACTCTTTCCTGATTCTGTGCTTGATTTTTTTAATGTTCTATCAAATAAGTTAGGCTTCACGGAAGCACCTTTGCGTGGAATGAGTTTTTACTTAATCTTGGCTGTTGCTTACATGTATGTAGTGACTTTACTAGCTTACAAGATGTTCAGAAATCCTGATGAAAAAATCTATCCCTTTTTGCTAATCCATGCCAAATTGGTATCTTCTATTCTTTCGTTATACTTATTTATCACTGAGCAACAATACTTGATTTTCTTAGTCAATTTTGTTGTCGATGGCTTCATTGGGATTTCAGTCATCTACATGATTAGAATGCGAAAAGGTGAGCGCAATTGATCCTGAAAATTATGCAAGTCTATATCCCTGGCTTCATCAAAAAACAAAAGCTGAAGGAGCTATTTCTGTTAACTGCAGATGCCTTTAGCTGTGACGCACCCGAGATTAAGCACGATTCATTCGAGCAAGGTTTGACTACTTATGCGCTTTTTACAAAGGAACAAGCAGAGGCGTATTTGAAAACTGGACAACCGCTTGAAGTCGTGAAGAAAAGGCTTTACCTCAATTCACTTGCATGGGGGAAAGATCTTCGCAAGTTGATAGGTGTGAAAACTTGGGAAGATGCAGCATCAGCAATGCAAGTGATTTACAAAATGATTGGTATCGATTTCCACTGTGATAACGATGGGAATGTGATCATCAACCAATGCTTCTTCCATCAACATTACTCGTATGAAGTTTGCCAAATCATTTCTGCTTTGGATGATGGTGTTGCTGCTGGACTTTCCGATGGAGGAAGTCTGCAATTTCAGCAAAGAATTACCGAAGGCTATGAATGTTGCAAAGGGAGGTTTTTCAAAAAATGAAGAAAGCAATCGTGATCGGTAGTGGTGCAGGTGGTGCGACTGCCGCCAAAGCATTACAAGGAAAATACGCAGTCACTGTCCTAGAGGCAGGTAGTGAATTCAAACCTTACTCATTTAATCTATCTACCTTAGAGAAGCTGAAAAAAACCGGACTATTTCTTGATGAAAGAGCGATCCAATTGCTATTTCCATCCATGAAAATCCAGAAGACTGCCGACAAAATGGTAATGGTACGCGGTATCGGAACAGGTGGTACCACCACTATTTCTGCGGGAAATGCACTACGAATGGATCAAGATTTGAAAAACATCGGGATTGATTTAGATGACGAGTTTGCAGAAATATACGCAGAGATTCCGATTTCTCACGATCATCAGATTAAATGGAGACCTGCTACCAAGAAATTGTTTGCTATCTGCGAAGAGATGGATTTGAATCCGCAACCAATTCCAAAACTAGGTTACTACAGCCGCTGCCGAGACTGTGGTCAGTGCATCCTTGGTTGTGATTATGGTGTGAAATGGGATAGCCGTAGCTTTCTCAATGAAGCAACACAGAACGGTGCAGAACTCATCACCAATTGTGAGGTCAAAGAGATTGTCATCGAAAACGGTGTTGCCAAAGGCGTTCTTGCTCGTAAAGGGTTTCGGACTACTTTCTATCCTGCCGATCTTATCGTTCTCGCTGCTGGTGGTCTCTCAACCCCAGCTATCCTGCAAAACTCTAACATATCATGTGAGAATAGCTTATTCGTTGACCCAGTCCTATGCGTTGCTGCAAAAGCAAAGGGTAGTTTACAAAACAAAGAGCTTACAATGCCTTTTGCTGTCCAAAAAGAACATTACATCATCTCTCCCTACTTTGATTTCCTAAGTTTCTTTTTTAATAAAAAATGGCGTTTTCCGGCTGAGGATACATTGACACTTATGATTAAACTGGCTGATACAAACACTGGTACGATCAAGCAGAAATCAATAAAGAAATCACTTACAGAAGAAGACAAAACAAGGTTACAAGATGGCGTCGAAACCTGTAAAGAAATCTTCAAAAGGTATGGTATTGATGAGAAGGACCTCATTCTTGGAACAATTAATGCAGGTCATCCTGGTGGTATGCTGCCATTGACAAGTGCAGAAGCGGAAACCATGCATAACGCAAGGCTTCCAGAAAATCTTTATGTGGCTGATGCAACCCTTTTCCCTAACTCACTTGGTAATCCACCAATTCTCACTATTATTGCAATGGCAAAACGAATTTGTAAGATCATTCTGGAAAACGAATTTGGTCGCGAAGTGTGTGACGAGAAATCAGATTGGGTCGCGAAGTGAAAACAGATCTGGATGCGAAGTCGAATTGGAACTCGTGGTCGGATTAAGATGCGAAATGAAGTCAGAATAGCATGCGAAATCAAATTAAGATGTGAAGTGAAAACAGATCCGGATGCGAAGTCGAATTAGAACTCGCGGTCGGATTAAGATAAAACGCAACGAAATCTACTTGTCACAGAAAAATGCTCCCCTTTAGTATCCAGATTTATTTATTTCATCTGACTACTTTTTGGGGAGCATATCATTTCTAGGCAATATAGCTTTTTTTAGGAACGGTTTTCAATACTTTCTATCAGGGTCGGTCAAATAAGCGACTAGATATAGTATGACGATAATTGCAACAATAATTGCTAAGTGTACGGTGAACAAGATGTTACGTAAGAAGACTTGCATGATGATCAATCCAATAAAACCAACAAACAAGACAACTGCTCCTAAGTTTTTAAGGCTTTTAGTATAAGTTTTTTTTGTTATTAAAACGGCTCCAAGAATCGACAATATCGGCGCACTTATTATCAAAACAAGAATGCCATCAGTAATTGGAACCTGCCAACTAAAAGGTTTTTCATCAAAAAAGGTATAGATATACCACTGAATTAACAGAATCATTATTAGCGCTGCGGTGACAGCAGTAATTATCGAGACCCAATAATGTACTTCCTCTTGTCTTGTCATTGGAATAGTATTTGCAATAATGTTATCCATAAATACTTTGTAATCTTCACCAATAAAGACTTCAGCTTTTTCCCCACGGTCTTGTGCACTTAAAAAAATATCAAGAATATCCTCTCGAATTTCTTCTTGCTTTCTTTCAGAGATTTTACTCCCCCTCAAATAAACAATCATATCCAGATTTATCTTCTGATTCTCTTTCGATAACTTTTTATCTAGGTTATTGTTTTTCTTGCGCAACTGTTTTAAGCTAAGCTTTGTCATGAGGATCGCCTCCTATTTCAAATAGCTGGTTAATTGATTTTGAAAGCTGCTGCCATTTAACCTGAAATTGTGTAAGTTCTTTCTCACCCAGTTCTGTTATCGAATAGTACTTCCTCTTTGGTCCCAATGAAGATTCTTCGAAGGTAGCAGAAATCAATTGATTTTTCTCCAATCGGAGCAACAATGGATAAATCGTACCTTCCGAGATTTCCTGGAAGCCATATAGAATTAGTTCCTGTGAGATTTCATATCCATACGTTTTTTTCTGGCTAATGACTTTTATAATGCACCATTCAAGAATTCCCTTCAAAATTTGAGACTGCTCACTCACATCGTGCACCTACTTATCATTGTTTCTATCCAATGGTTCACCTTGATAGCATTTTGATACGCAAATAATCAACTACATTATTGGGTAATGTTGTATTGAGGGAACAGCTAGTGTAGCAATAATATCTACCTTGTAATACAACCTAGTTAACTATATTGTATTACAAGATAGCCATTTGTCAAGAGCTTAATTGTTTGTAGCGAGATACTTTCGAGAGCTTGTACATCACAAAAACTCCTCCTTCGTTACGAAGAACGACAGGAGGAGTTGATTAACTTTGAACATATTAGCGGTTCTTTTGACAAAATCCTAATTTCTAAGCACTAATTACAAAATAAAGGTCTTGACCATTTTTATAAGATTCAATCATTTTGTAACCATGCTTGACAACTTCTTCAGGAACGTTTCTGAATGATGCCGGGCAATCAGCTATGACCTGCAGTATTTCCCCTTTTTTCATTCCTTGAAGCGTTTCTAGTGCATAGATAACAGGGTAGGGACAGGGTTCCCCTCTCAAGTCGAGTGTATAATCAATATTCATATTATCTTTCTCCTATCTTTTCTTGAATCCAGTACCAAATTTATAGTTTTTACCCCAATAATTTGCTCCAAAATACCATATCGCAAGCATCGCTAATGTCATTGTCAATGCAAGTCCTGGGCCAAATTTTGTAAAGAGATTAATCGGAGTGCCGACTTTGACCAGGTTATCATATATTCCCCAATGATCCCAACCATACGATAATAGCGTCACACCAATCAAATTACCAATGAAAACAAAGAGATAAAGAACTTGTCCTTCCATCATACGATACATCATACCCGTTTCACAACCACCGGCTAATACGATACCGAATCCAAAGAGTAAACCGCCGATCACAGTGCTGAAAGCAGCTATTTTCGTAACTGGCATGTAATCAAAGAAAGTGAATAGTACAAAACAAGCAACTGTACTAACAGCCATCCCGATACAAATCGCCTTGGTCATAAGCGTCCGACCACTAACCCATAAATCTCTAAAAGCTGAAGTAAAGCAGATTTGTCCTCTTTCAATAAGAATCCCAAATGCTGCACCGAAAACGGCTGCAACCGCAAGTAATGTCTTTCCTGAAATTGCAAAGTAAAGCACAAGTATTGAATACAGGACCGCAATGCTAAGTCCTACATACACTTGGCGGCTACTCTTCTTAGCGACAACCTTCACAGGGTTGCCTTTAGTTAATACCGGCTTCCCTTTCCACCATTTCGTGCTAACAACTTTAAATCCAAAGTAAGTTCCAACTGCAGTTGTCAGCATGAAAATCCATGCATGAAAAGAGAACTGCGGAACACCTGTGAAGAAGGCAGCTAGATTACAACCCAACGCCATACGTGCGCCAAAACCTGCGATTATTCCACCAACTAGGCCTTGAAGCAACCTTCTCTTCTGCTTCGGAATCCTGATTTTGAACCCATTACTTAGAAGGACGGTAATTAGTGCACCAATAAACATTCCCCAAATAATCCAACCATCTGTTCTTGAAAAAGTATTTCCCTTTAATCCAATTAATTTAAAATAAGTCCAATCCGATACGTCCACACCAAGGAATTGCAGCAAATGTCCACCCAATCGAGTGAATTCGCCAGTAACAGCCCAAACAGTCTTTGTAAGACCGAAGTAAATCGCACTCAGTAAACCAGCGATAGACATTACCCAGTATGGACTCCAATAATTCGTAAATCCTCGTTTAACTAAATTCATCAATATCAAAATTCCTTTCCTACGAAATTATCAAATTCGTATTAATAATTATTATGGTTATCCTGTAAAAATAGCAAAACTGTTCGGGATTTTTTTCATTGTACAAGACAATACACGCGTTAACGGATTTCCCCTCATCTTTAAGGGCAAATATCCAAATTCAACCCACAAAA
>JAVBKB010000200.1:0-14112 GCA_031554275.1 Caryophanales bacterium
ACGATTCGATTCTATCGTAAAAATATTGAAAAATCAAGGAGAACCTATTGACGATACGGTAATTACGTATTAAACTAGATTTAGTGAACAGAATTGATTGGGATTGCTGAAAGTTGATATTTTTTTGCCTAATCAATACGACGAAATCGTATTACGGTAAAAACTTTGACTATCCTAATTGTACAACATGACCCCAGAAAAAAATGTCATGCGGGTAATCTATTTGCTATTTGAAATAGGTACAGGGTAGATGAAAATGATCATCTCACCTCTAGCTGTTTTAAAAGATAGCTATCATTCTACGCGTTGAATGAAAAATCTGAATTAGGGGGTGGAAAGAACATTTTGTTATAAAAGCAAGGACTTCAAGAATGTAGAAGCATGCTGTAAGCCTTTTGCATTCTTGAAAAACACATTCACAAGTTTATGAAAAAAAATTAGGAGGTAATAAATGAAAATATTAAAAAAAGCAATTCTTTCAACACTAGCTGTAGTGACACTTATTCCACTTGTATTGACAAACTTAGATACTAATAAAGTGAGTGCCGCATCGAGTGAGCTGATGAAAGTAGGTAGAACAGTTTCGGGTGATTTCAATGGGGATGGTAAGGCTGATTTTGCAACGATGTATTATTACGGCGATAGTCAAGCAGATATGAGAATTATCAGTTTCATATCAAATGGGTCTTCGTTTAAACATTCATTTTGGTATCAATCGCCCAAGAATTCTTTCAGTGTTGGAAGGGTAAATGGCCGAATGGTAGCAGGAGATTTCAATGGAGATGGTAAGGATGATATCGCTGTCATGTATGATGACACTGGATCAGGCAGAGCAACAGATATGCGAATTATCAATTTTATTTCAAATGGAACTGCATTTGCAGCAAAAACAGCTTATGAATCACCAACGGGAAACTTTCCGGCCTCACGAGTCACTGGTCGAATGGTAGCAGGAGACTTCAATGGAGATGGTAAAGATGATATCGCAACAATGTATGATGATTCAGGGACAGGAAGAGCATCAGACATGCGCATCTTTAATTTCATTTCAAATGGCACAACATTTGCAGTCAAAACAGCATTCGAAGTAGCAGCAGGCAACTTTCCGGTTTCGCGAGTCACTGGTCGAATGGTGGCGGGTGATTTCAATGGAGATGGCAAAGATGATATTGCGACAATGTATGATGATTCAGGGACAGGTAGAGCAACAGATATGCGAATCATCAATTTCATCTCGAATGGCACAACATTTGTAGACAAAAAAGCTTTCGAAGTAGCAGCAGGGAACTTTCCTGTTTCACAAGTATCAGAACGAATGGTAGCAGGAGATTTCAATGGCGACGGCAAAGATGATATTTCAGTGATGTATGATGACAACAATACTGGAAGAGCATCTGCAATGAGACTAATTAATTTCATTTCAAACGGCACAACATTTGTAGATAAAAAGGGATTTGAATCACCCAAAGGATCATTTGACGCCAAAAGTGTAGACGGAAAAATAGTAGCAGGTGACATCACAGGCGATGGCAAAGACGATATTGTTACGATGTATGATTATGGTAGCCAGAAAATGAGTGCTATCTCATTTCTCTCAACTGGAGCTGTGTTCAGCGCTGTTGATTGGTCTGCGTGGCAAGCGGGAACCTTTAATTCAGATAATGTAACCAATTATGTTCAAGCAGATGGGAAATTAACAACAGGTTGGGGTTACATTGATAATCAATGGTACTACTTCAACAATGAAGGGGTAAAGTTAAAAGACTGGCAGCAGGTTAATGGGGCGTGGTACTACTTGGACCTATCTGATGGTCACATGTTAACAGGCTGGTTGACTTGGAATAACCACTGGTATTATTTGTACTCAAATGGATCGATGGCAACAGGTTGGGTTGAATGGAATAGTAATTTGTACTATATGGAGAGCAATGGGGTAATGAGGGATAGTACATTTGTTGAAAATGGTGTAACTTTCACAGTTCAAGCAAATGGGATTGTTACTTCGATCAACAAACCAGTTGAGGTGAAGACCAGCTTTCTTTGGCCAACAACAAATGTGCATTCAATAAGTTCATTATTTGGATACCGGATATATAGTGATGGCAGCCGCTTTCATTATGGAATCGATATTTCTGCTTCATCAAATACAAATGTTTTAGCTGCAATGGAAGGAATCGCTAAAACAGGTTACCAGCCTGATGGAGCAGGAAATTATATAAATATTGACCATCCTAACGGTTATAGAACTGTGTATATGCATTTGAATAGCTTTAAGGTTGCAACAACACAAACAGTTAATAAAGGTGACATTATCGCTTTATCAGGTAATACTGGTGGAAGCACTGGACCGCATTTGCACTTCCAAATCCAGCGAACCAGTGATAAGATCACATCTATCAATCCTTTGAATAAATATCAAGCTGATGATTACCGATATAGCGCAACAAATCCAAACCCTGTTTTTATTTTGCAAAATGGGAAATATGTCTTCAATGAAAAATTTGATTGGAAATTCAATGATGGCCATTATACAAAAACGGGTGATGCTTGTCGAAAATAATGGTGAGGAGTGAATAAGTTGAAAAAGGTATACGTAATTATTTTTTCTACGATTATTATTGGGATAGCAGCGGTATTGCTATACTTGAATTGTGATAGTAATGTAGATTTTAAGAAAGAAATCCAAACAGTCGAGAATTCCGGAGGAGTTGGGGAAACCAAGGTTGTCGAATCCAAAGTAGATGCCAGGACAGAAGAACTCGAAGGTGCAGAACCCGCGGCTGGAAGTACCGACGATGCAGTACCAACAATCGGTGAATCCACCACTGATGAAACTCAATTAAGTCAATATCCACAGTATGTTCCAGGCTCTATTATACTTGGTCCAGAAGAAGGTGCGATTGCTCCCTTTGGTTTTGAGCGACATTATCGCAATATTTTCTATACGATTCCAGGTGTATATATGGATCTTGTTCCAGGGGATAAACTAATGACTTGGACACAGGAATTGGAAAGCAACCATTCTAGCAATGTTGAGCCATCAGAGATGTTATTAGTGCGTTTCGTGGAGGAATTTGAAATATCTCGTGAAGCTTTTGAAGAAGTAACTTCCAAACTTTCGAATTATTATTCAGAAAATGCCATCGATTCTCAACACGAAACGAATGAAGTTCCTAATGTAGATGTTATCTATTCGTTTGATAATCAGATAATCAAAGATTATTATCGTTATGAATAAATTGCTTTAGGGAGACCCAATTCAATTTGATCAGTATGGATCCTAATTGTCGATATCGTCATAATTTCCTAGGATAGTCCCGCTATCCTTCGTAAATTATTCCTCGTATTTGAAAATTTTATCGGGAGTTTTAAGTTTCATTTCTAACGACAATTAGGATTATAACCGCGAGAACCAGTTGATTAAGTTCAATTGGTTCTCTCATTTTATCCGTGAAATCTATCATTCAATGGTATAATGGTGTAAAAATTTTAAGGAGATCATTATGAAAATGCGAATTAATCATCAAGTAGATTTTCCCGAGGCACAGGAAGCAATTTTGAAAATAGAGGCTTTTGTTAAACGTAATCGTCTTGATCCGATTTTGTATGAATTAATCAAGATTCGTGCCTCGCAATTGAATGGTTGCGCGCATTGTGTGGATGTGCATGTGAAGGAAGCCCTTCGATTGGGTGACGATGCACGCCGTCTACATCTTATCAGTATGTGGCAGGAGACGCCGTTTTTCACTGAGAAAGAGAAGGTAGTTCTGGAGTTGACTGAAGCAGTAACCAATATTGGCGAAGCTGGTGTGCCACAATCACTGTATGAGAAAGTGCTTCAGCATTTCGATGAGAAAGAATTTGTCACTTTAGTTATGGGAATCAACGCAATTAACTGTTGGAATCGTATTTCGATTTCTGTAGGAATGTTCCCTGGATGTAAGGATCCAAAGTAAAACAATAAAAAAATCCTAAACACTCAGTCAAAGTAGACTTATTGTTTAGGGTTTTTTACAAGTAAACCTTCTGCAGGAATGTCTTCACTCGGTCAGTTCTTGGATTCACTATAATTTCTTCTGGTGTTCCTTCGTCTAGAATTACACCTTGATCCATGAAAATCACTTTGTCGGAAGCGTCCTTTGCCAAACCGATTTCGTGGGTGACCAATAGCATTGTCATTTTTTCTGCTGATAAATCACGGATAACCTGTAGCACTTCACCAGTAAGTTCAGGGTCTAGTGCTGAAGTTGGTTCATCGAAGAGCATCATATCTGGATTAAGCATCAATGCACGCGCAATTGCTACCCGTTGCTTTTGACCACCTGACAAACGCGCTGGCATTTCACCAGCCTTATCCGATAGTTCAACCTTCTTAAGTAGTTGTTTGCATTTCTCGTCCAGCTCATGCACAGTATCCTTCTTTTGCAAACGTGCTGCACAGAGTAAGTTCTCGCGAACAGTCATGTGCGGAAAGAGATTAAACTGCTGGAAAACCATGCCCATTTTCGCAAGTACAGGTCTCATTTTGTTTTCAGGTATGTAGCGACCATTTTTGCAAAGCGTCTCACCTTCGATGAGAATATCACCCTGATCACCATATTCAAGCGCCATCAAACATCTAAGCAACGTACTCTTGCCAGAACCGGAAGGCCCGATCAGTGAAATCACTTCGCCTTTATTCAATGTAAAAGAGATCCCCTTCAAAACCTTTTGATCTCCGAAGTTTTTATGTAGATCTCTCACTTGAATCATTTCCATGTTTGCACCTACTCCGAAATTATTGTAACTATTTTCTTTTAAAATTAAATTTTGTACTTAGCTTCAAGTTTTCTAAACAAAATTGTTAGTAGATAGCTCAAGACGAGGTAGAAAATCGCCGCTACAAAGAATGGTGTGACGTTGGCTTTTGCATTTACCAAGCCTTGCGTAACATGTAACAACTCTGGTTGAGCTAATACTGAGATAAGTGCAGTGTCTTTAACGAGAACAATTGCTTCATTTCCAACACCAGGAAGCGTTACTCGAAACATTTGTGGTAAGACGACTTTCAATCTTGATTGCATCGTTGTCATGCCAAGTACTTTGGATGCTTCATATTGACCTGGATCAATTGCAAGCAATCCCCCACGGAATATCTCTGCGTAGTAAGCAGCATAATTCAGAACGAAGGCAATTACACAAGCCTCAAACCTATCAAGTAACAAATACTCACCGATTACAGGGATATTTGGAAGCCCGAAGTAGATAAAGAACATTTGGAGTAGAAGCGGTGTACCACGCATGATAAGAATATAGAAGTTCGCAATTGTACGAATTAGTCTGTTTGTACTAGTTACGATAAAAGTAATGCATAAACCAATAGGCAGTGATAATGCCATGGTTAATACAAATAGTTTCACTGTTAGTAGCGTTCCCTCTAACATTTGGGATAACATATCTGCATTTAATATACTGGTGTCCATGGAATCACACTGCCTTATAGGGTTTTTTCAATTCTACTTTATAACGATATCTTTACCAAACCATTTTTCTGAAATCTCAGCTGCTTTACCGTTCTTGTTCATTTCATCGAGAGCCTTTTGTAGCTTTTCATTCAGTTCCGTATCATCTTTACGCATTGCAACGCCATACTGCTCGTCACCGAAATTGTCTCCTTCTAGTATAGCAAAGTCTGTTTTGTTTTGAGCAAGATAATAACGGGCAACAATTTCATCAACTACAACTGCATCAACACGGCCAACCTTTAAATCTGAAAATGCGGAGATATTGTCTTTGTACTCATTGAGTTCTTTAAGAGATTTTTTTACATCTGGGAAATTTTCAATAGCACTAACAGCGGAAGATTCCTTTTGAACACCAACTGTTTTACCTGCTAAATCTGCTTTCTTTTTGATACTTGAATCTTTTTTCACGAGAATAATTTGCTTGTTTTTCAAATATGGTTTTGAGAAACCCCAGTTTTCTTTTCTTTCATCAGTGATGGTAACTCCATTCCATAATAGGTCAACCTTCTTTGATTTAAGCTCTAATTCCTTAGCAGACCAATCAATTGGTTGGAATACAACTTCAACATCCATTAACTTCGCTGCTTCTCTCGCCATTTCAACATCAAATCCAGTTAACTCACCCTTATCATCTTTAAAACCCATTGGCGGGAAACTGTCATCAAGTCCGATAATCACTTTCTGCTTACCTGAGTTTGCATTATCCTCATCCTTACAACCAGCTAATGATACAACCAAAACTAGCGCCAAAACTAATACTAGTAACTTCTTCATAAATTCCCCTCCTCATATTGTTCAAACCAACATATCAAACTGTCGTATACATGTCAACCTGAATTGTCGAATATGTAGATAAAAATGCACACAATTTAATAATTATGCAGAAATGTCACTTAATTTGGTCTAAATCTGTAGGAAAACATTTTTCATGTCAATAAATTATAGATTAGGCTTCAATGAGAATTTTACAAGAAAAAAATGTATTTAATGACGATTGTAATTTAATCGAGCCGTTTTCACTTAGTGTCACAGTAATTATTGAGTTAGTGTTAAATGCGATAGTATTTGCAACATTTGGATTCTATCAGCAGAATGATCAATGAATGTTCTGAAATCGAGCCGGTAATATACTCTTCATTATCAATGAACTTTGAGTGTATATCAACCACTTTTCTAAGTTGTCAATACACCATGGGAGGAAAGTATATGATTTTTGGAGATAAGAAGACTTATGCCATTGAACTTTATCATGAGCCATTAGATAATTTTGCTTTCTATATGACGGGAAGAATGTGCTTGCACTTAAATAGTATTCCCTTTGGAGATATTGATGATCCAGCTTGTTCTTTCTACATTACATATCTTCGACTTTCAGAAAAAATGAATGACATCGAAGCTATCACTTATGATTTTGGTTATGAAAAAGATATTGATGTCTTTGAATTTCTCGATGTTAAGCTATACATGGCCGATGATAGTACCACTTATGAACAAATTATAGTCGATGCAAAGAAATATCAGAAATTTGATTTTCTAACTAATGGTGGCGAAATGTTTGATGGCACAAAATCATTTGCCTATCTTGATAAAAATGAATTCGTTCACATCATGATTCAAATCTTTGATCAAAATGACAAGATTATCTGCATTACAGTAGAAAAAAATACCTTTGTAAGCGTAACCAATGAATTTGTCGAATGGTATAAAGGGGCTTATAGTAGCCGTCCAGTGGATACCGAATAATGTGAAAATGCTTATAGCTAGCTTCAGTTTCAATCCAATTAATTACCTATGAAAAAGGTGAAATCATGCAATTAGTAGAAGAAGTTGTTGATATTAAATTAAACAGAAAAGTCTTTACATTCAATGGAATCACTTCATTTGCTGATTTCGAGAGGATTTGCAATATCATTGATAGATATATTCGACCAGAGGATGCAATTGAGGTTGAATGGACAAATTTTTTTGGTGGAGAAGCTTTTGGCTGCTTCACAAAAAATGGTGTTGAGGTTGGTATTCAACATGGAATTAGTGAAAAAGGTATTTATATGGAACTATCGGGCTATGTGCAAGTAATTGAGGATGAAGTTCGTTGGATTTACAGGACCGAGCCTACAGAGAGAAACTATACTCTCTTAAAAGAATGGGCAGTGTTCATATTCGATAAGTTAAATGAATAGTTGAGTGCAAGGGCAATTGGTACCGACGGATACAGGTGGTAGATTACTCACAGGTACGAAGGAAAATGAGAATGAGCAAGACCTGTTGTCAGAACCACAGAATGACACAAAGAAAAATCCCCTTACTGCCTAATTGGCTAGCAAGGGGATTTTGATTTCTATTATATTAAGCTTCTTTCAAGCTTGTTAAATGTTCTAATATCATATTTGGTGTTGCCCATTGTTCGCGATCAAATTCAGAGATCGGCACTTCGACTCCGAGATTTTCGAGTTCTAATAGAAAGTTTACGATTCCAAAGGAATCTATTAAACCCTCATCAAACAAACGCACATCAAGGTTTTCTTTTGGCTCATCACAGCCGCTTAGTTCGCATAATAAATCAAGGACTTGTTCTTTCATAATTGTGTATCCCCCTTGTTGTGTTTGTGTTTTGAAGTCATGAATATATTACTATACTAATCATTAAGTATCAATCTAATATAATTTCCATATCATCCAATATTAATTTCACCGAAAGACAGCACTAGTTGAAATGTGTAAAAATAATAAATTCACAATAGTCACCAATATCAATATGAGAGAGTGAAAGTTCAGCTTTTCATGCTTAATAGAGTAAAACAATTCACTGTCTTCATCCAAAAACACCAAATGGCAATCGCCTAAACTA
Organism: Caryophanales bacterium; assembly: GCA_031554275.1. Classification (GTDB taxonomy): domain Bacteria; phylum Bacillota; class Bacilli; order JARBTR01; family JARBTR01; genus JAVBKB01. The sequence goes on from JAVBKB010000200.1 coordinate 8,353, forward strand.
CTCCAAGATCATATCAGCTAAAAATGTTCCAGTTCGAAACGAATGAGAAAGCTCCAGATCATTATCGAATGAAATTTCTATATCCATCGAATAATGCTCCATATCCATCGAATTGTACGCAAGATCGCAACATGTCAAATTGTCCTGGTTTGTTCGCAATGAATAATATGGGAAGCACACAATAATTAAGGTGAACCGGTTGTTAATCAAACTTTGTATAGTAGCAAATAGCCTATTTAGTACGCTAGGCTTTTTTGATTGTTTAAACCCAATCGACATCAATTCTCTATGAAGTTTTGAGTTTAAAGGCAGATCCAGAAAGTTTTTATCATAACAGGGTCAAACCAAACGTACACTCTCATCGGGTGTTTTTTTGCTCAACACTACATAATTGGTTCGATTAGGATAACGCGGAAATCCAAGGTTTAAGCCCATTGTTCGCCACATGTCAATGGGTGGTTGGAGCCGTATAAAGTGATCGTCAATTTAGGAGGAAAAAGATGACGGAAAAGAAAAAAGGTCGTGGAGTTAAGTTCATCATGATGATCATGGGACTTATTCTAGTTACAGGTGGAATTATTGGTGGGACTTTTGCGAAATACACTACACAAATCAACGGAACAGATAAGGCGCGCGTTGCGAAGTGGGGAGTAGGTGTCGTAGCAGAAGGTCATTTGTTTGCTGATTCTTATGGAACAACTGTTGATTCTGCTAATGGAAATACAGTGATTGCTCCAGGTACTTCAGGAAGCTATAGCTTTGCTTTCACTGGTACTCCAGAAGTCGCCTACCAATTAGATGTTGTATTTGATGGAAGCTACACAGGGAATTGGGATGGTTACTATCCAGTGCAGTTTAAATTAGATAATGGGGCATGGGGTACGCTTGAGCAATTAGAAACAGCCATCAATGGATTATCTACAACTGTACATCCAGGTGATGCAGTGCTACCTTCAAGTGTTGATCATGTCGTCAGTTGGAAATGGGATTTCTCCACAAGTCCTGCAAACGATATTAAAGATACTAAACTTGGTAACCAAGCAGTTGCTGGTAATTTAGAAGTTGTTCTCAATGGATCAATTACTGCAACGCAAATAGACTAAGTTCACGTTACCTGCACCAATTGTGGCAATGGTGCAGGTGAATGGCAGGGACTTAGTCTCCTGTCAAAACCATTCAAGGCAGTCTTGGTTTGTTTTGAGAGGAGAATGTGAATGAGTAAAAGGGGGCTTTCAAGTATGATCAATGGGTTGGTACCAGACGAATCTTCATTAAGGAAAGTAAACTTTTTCATGATTTTGTGCATGCTGCTCTTGTTCACTCAGTTCAGCAGTACGCTGGCTGAAACAAGTCAAAAGGATAGGAAAATCGTTTTCATCAAAGAGAGCAATGGAAATCAGTGGGCGCAACTCAAGTCACTGAACATTTTTAACAGCCCTATTCAGCAAAATATTACAAGCATTGATGCAAATGGAACGAAGCTGATTGCGCCAGGCACTTCAGGTGAGTACCCTTTTACAATTAGCAACGAACTCTCGACTGAAGTGCGTTACACATTGTCTGTATCAGATGAAAATCTGAATCAATTACCCTTGCGTTATCGTTTGCGAACCATCGATGGAAGTTGGATTATTGGTGGTGCGGATAACTGGGTATCGCTAAATGAAATAGTGACAAATAGCAGAGTTTTGCGCCAAGATGAATCCTCTTCGTACATATTAGACTGGCAATGGCCTTATGAAAGAGCTGGGATGGACGCGATTGATACAGCTTTTGGCAATCAAGCCATCACTGAACAGCTTTCATATCAGATTAAACTAAGCTTTCAGATTTCACAGGAGAACGAGTCGCTAGTGAGAACAGATGATTCTACATCACAAACAATGCTTACAGTCATTTTCCTGGCTTCCTTACTTATTCTAATGGTCTTATTCTATAGAAAAAAACAATCTAACAGAGGCTCTTAATTATGAGAATTGCTTATAAAATAATACGGATTTCTTTTACCAGCATCTTGTCTCTCATACTGCTCATAAATCTATATTTGATGATTGTGCGTTCATTTGGATTTGACAATATGCCGACTTTGTTTGGCTATGCGAATGCAATCGTGATTACAGGCAGTATGAGTGGTGCAATTGAAATTAATGATATGGTGGTTACCCATCATCAGTCAAGCTACAAAAAGGGTGATATCATTACTTATCAGAGCGGGAAGTCAACAGTCACCCATCGAATTATAGAAGTTGTAGATAGGGGCTATATCACTCAGGGGGATGCTAACAATGTTGCAGACCCGGAAATTATTCAGTCGCAAGTAATCGGTAAAGTTGTCCTCATCGTTCCGCAATTCGGGGTTTTGACGCAGGCAATGTATTCTCCTTTGGGGATGATCGTCATAGTGACAATAGGTGGCTTGTGGATAATTGGGCCTCAAGAAGCGGCTCGGTTACTAAGTAGGAGGAAGCGAAAAGGGGTGGTGGAGGATGAGAAGATCCAAAGCAGTTACAACTGAGATAGGATTAGGGCAGCGCGTGTCGATAGAGCGATTATTACTTGCTCTAGTTATTGTTACTTGTATGTCGCTGACAGGTGTAACTTTTGCGAAAAATTTATTTAGTATAACAACACAAAATCATGCGGACGTGTCCAAATTTAATATTCAAATACAAGCACCCGAAGACTTTGCGACAGATAATTCTGGTAAAGTGACCTTTTACTCTACAGCGTCAACGGTCAAAAAGGATTACACTTTCACTGTTACCAACCATAGCGAAGTGGCAGTGAATTGTACACCAAGTTTTGCAGGCACTAGCTTACCAATCTATAGCATGACAGATGCAGCTGGAGCCCTCATTCCAGCAACAGGATTTAACCTAGGTGTGGGAGAAAGCAAGAATGTGATACTAACTGTGAAACCTATAAGCTCGGCTGCTCACACAGTCCAAGATATGACACTTTCTTTTCTAACAAATCAATTGGATTAAAGGTGGTACTTACTGTATGAATATAAAAGCATTTAAGATATTCACGTTGTTTCTTTTGATTTGGATGATAGGTACTTACCCTTTTTCCTTTGCGAAATACTCACATTCTGTTAGCTACTCACTTGAAGTGGAAACCGATGCGATTAGTTCGGAATTCTTCCCATACACAAGTGGAGCACAAACCTATGCAGTTCAGGTCAGTGGTTATTATGCACTTCAACTCTGGGGCAGCAATGGAGGTAATGGTTCAAATGCTGGCGGAAACGGTGGTGCAGGTGGTACTGGGGATCAAATGGTTGGCACTGTCTTTCTTAATGCAGGAGAGACGGTGAAAATCTTTGTTGGCGGGAAAGGTGGAGGTGGCACTTCTAGTAATGGTGGTGCTGCTGGCTACAATGGTGGTGCTACAGGTGGTCACAATTCTTCGAAAAATGGTGGCGGAGGCGGAGGCGCAACTGACGTCCGACTTGGTGGTGCTGCGCTCGCAAACCGGATCATCGTTGCAGCTGGTGGCGGAGGTGGCGGTAGTAATGGTGGTGGCACAGCTGGCGGTGCAGGCGGAACTGGTGCATCCACAGCGGTTGGAGCAGGTGTGAACGGGTCCTACCAAGCAGGCGGTAATGGTGATGGCTTTCCGTTAGGCGGAGGTGGAGGCACGGATGTGGGTGGTGCTTCCAATGTTCATGCCGGCGCAGCAGCTCTAGGTGGTGCAGGTGGTAATGAGAAAGGTGGCGGAGGCGGAGGCGCTGGTGGCTACTACGGTGGCGGTGGTGGATCAGGTCAAGACAATAACGCATATGGTGGCGGTGGAGGCTCCTCGTTTGCTCTTGCATCAGTAACAACTACGGTTCCACAGGCAGTGTTGAACCAGCTACCAACGACTGCAAATGCACCTACTGGCAAGGCATATGTGGCTGGTCAAGGCTACTGTATCCTCACCTATCTTGGCACTACGGCACCCTGATATAAAATTAAAGTTAAAATTAAAATTAGAATCGCTAGGGACACTGACTCCCTAGCGATTCTATAATGAAGACTTTGATTATCATATTTCCCCAATTATAAACAATGGCTTGAATTGCAAATCAACAAACCTGATTCGGCAAACTTGTTATAGAGTGGCATGAAACAGACCACCTAATCCATAAAGTGAAGTTCTAATAAACGTATCCATGGTTCGAAAAAACTTTTATCTAGTCTTTAATAAATACATTCAATTATCAAACCCAAAAACGACTCTGATTTCTTCATCATTTTCAATTTTCCGTTCCGTTTCAAGCTTTTCCATGCCTTCAATCATTGCCGTTAAGTTTAAATTGAGATAACCGTTCCAATCTTTTAATACCAGTCCATGTTTTGAAGAATTCTGGTCTTTTATATCTCTAAACCATAGTTGATACTTTTCCTCTTTTTCTAACAAACACATAGCTTTGTTGTACTCATCTTGTTTAACCCAGCCTTTTAGTCTCATAATACCACCATAACCACTATCTTTAAGTTCTTTTAGAGTTAAGTATGAAGCATGATGACAGTCAATACTTTCCTGCTCGATGTTAATATTAAAGTATTTTTTATAGTGATTCTTAATCAACAAATCCATTTGTTCAGGAACGCCTTTTGCCTTTGCAATTGGTAAATAACTGTTTTCATTATCATTGCCACGAACGCCTGCAAGCAGATAGAAAAGACCATAATCACGATGTCCGTCAATTAAGTCAGTATAATGAAAACCTTCATTTTCTGTTATCATGTACTCGGCCCAACCATCTTTTCTGTACCAACGGTCAATATTTATCCACTGTTTTTCACCTGTGACATATGTTTTCAAAAGCCCCTCTGTAAAAAGTTGAATGTCGCAGCCCATCTCTTCACCCCCTTAAATGTTTACACTTGGTCAAGGCTTATCAGTCAGCAAAGCAATCTCCGAACGAATTCTAGCGGACTCGCTGCTTAGCATTTTAGAGATTTCTTTGCCTTTGATAATATGTTCTTCAAGTTTTTTCGCATTATTTTTGTGATTATCAGAATAAATGTTCAACGATCTCAGGTGCGGAGGAAATTCGACAACCTTGCTTGAATCTGTCTTGTTGACCTTATCCATAATACGTTTGCTTTTCAGCTCCACATCGATGTAATCCGCCATTGAATGGATTACCTCATCAATTTTTGGTGAAAGCTTCTTCACGTTTACCAACTGCTGTTGAAGGTTTTCATGCATTTTTGTGATATGCTTCAACTCGCCTAACACTTGATAAAGCTTGCAATTTCCTCATTACTGCTCATATTTTTTACTCCCGTGACTAAACGAAAAATGATGTAGCGATGCTATTTTTCTTTCAATTTCTTTAGAAAATCTTTTGATAAGTTGTCAAGACAATATTCTGCAAAACCTAGTTTATCATAGTGAAAAGAACCATAGTCAAGCTTGTTTGCATTACAAATTTCTAGCTCTATATTTTGGAGCTCGTTCCAGTACATTTTATAAAATTCATCATATTCAGTTGTCAGAAATTTCTCATTCTTTTCTCGGCTCTGCTCATCTTTAAAATACTGATGATAAATAGCTCCATCATTCTCCATCTGAAAAAACTGGGTATACTTGTCCTCTTTAAATTCAAAGAATTTTATGTAGCTTTTCATTTCTTCACTATATACATAGTCTTCGTAAGGTTCTCTACTCCCCATAAAATTGATAAAAGTTATTTCCGTTAACCCATTGACTTTCTCATATCTAAACATTTTATGTTCTTTTTCGTTAATAAGCATCACAAAG
>JAVBKB010000196.1:0-3498 GCA_031554275.1 Caryophanales bacterium
ATTTGTCCTCCTACGGATCGTTTTATCCTTGAGGGATCCGTGTGTGATATTATGTGCAAATACCTCATCAAAAGTTGCTTTGTCATCAATGCAGTTATCTAGGTTTACCAGGAAAGCAGCTTCCGCTGCTTTTGCCAGGGATTTTTTTGAAAAGCCCCGTTGTAGTTTCTGTTGGTTTCTTCCGTACATGTCCTTATATCGAATTCTGAAGTAATACGTCTTTCTTTTATCGTCGTAGTAAATTGGCAATTTGATTCACACTCCTTTTGATTTGTGATAAAATGAATACGGCAAACAGCCCATATTAGTGGGTGTGATGGCTGGAACACTCTGGTACTTTGGTCGGTATGGAGTGTTCTTTTTGTTGCTACAATTTTTTAGCCCTTACTTTGTGCTATTCGACAATTTTTCCCTCAATCCTTAAAATACCTTCTACAATAGGCTGGTATTTAGGATTGTGTGATAGTAGTTTTAATTCTTGTCCTGGCACATTATAGAACTTCTTTAGTACCATCCCATTCTCTGTTTCAAAAATCCCCGTCTCGCCATGCTCAAGGTGATTTTGCTTTTTTACGAAGACGATATCACCATCTGAATATCTAGGTTCCATGCTGTCACCAACAACAGTGATTGGATAGTCATAGAATGATTTGGGTAGCTTCGGTACTATTATTGTACCTGCATTTGTATCACCATTCACCACGCCAGCAGCACCTGCTGTTGCTTTAATCCCGTAATCTGGAACCTCGTAGCAAGCCAGTTCTTCTTTTATTTCTGGGAATTCAACTAGATTCCCGAATTCTTCATCCATGTGATTCTCGCTTGTGAATAACAAGTCTACATAGTCATCTACCTTAGCTTTTTGTACTAACTTTAGGTAACGATTAATTGTTTTCTGTTGTCGCTTAGGAAGAACTGCTGATTCTTTTTGGACTTCGTCCCATCCCATAAGAAACGCTGGAGTGACATTTAGTTTTTCCGCTAGCAGGACAATTGTTTCATAAGGTATTTGTTTTATGGCTCCTGACTCATATCTTTGAACTGTAGCTTCAGAGACGTTAAGTTTCTTTGCTAGATCAAGCAATGATAACTTTAATAACTTTCTCTGTTTTTTGATTCTATTCTGCAAAGTCATCTCCATATCTCCTTGTACATTTGATAAATAAATATTATCAATTATTTACTCATTATGCAAGTTTTATTCGTAAAACATCATTATTTCTTGCGTGATACGCTTGACATAAGAATTACCAAATGATAAAATACTTGCATAAGACGTAAGAAAGGAGCGGGGAGATTGAGAGTAAATACACGGCTATTAAAATCGAAAATAGTTTTGAAAGGGTTTAATAATACAACCTTAGCAGACAATATGAATGTCAGTAGAAGTACTATTACCAACGTTTTAAATGAAACTACAAAACCTTCTTATGAGGTTATGCAAAAGTTTACTGACTCATTAGAGTTGACAAGCATGGAAGCAAGTGAAATTTTTTTTAGTAAAAAACTTGCTTAACGAGTAAGTTTGTGAGTGGTGATTTTTTTGATAATAAATTCTAATGATGTAACTAATAATTAATTTATTGAAGGACTAAAAATAATGAAAATTCATAAGCATTTCTACGGAGCACAAGAGATATCTGAGATACTCAGCTGTTCTGTGAGAACAGCACAGAGCAGGATTAGGGGATTAAATGAAGAGTTGGCGAAAAAGGGGTTTGTAATTGAAAGAGGAAAGATACCAATTAAGTACTTTCACGAACGATACCCAGTGGCGGTTTTAGAAGGAAATAGCAAGGAGAATGCTGGATGAAAAAATTCAAGTTTAGAGTTATGCAGTATGGTAGTCAGATAGATACAGGAATTGTTTTAGCAGCAACTGAATCTGCATTAAAGAATAAAATTGTAACCCAGATTGTTACGCCTTACAATCTTACACCAGAAGAAATTAAAGATACGGGTTTCAGTGTAGAAACAGAGGAAGTAGCATAAAAAAAAAGATAAGGAAGTGATGAAGATGTTTGTACCAACACCACATAAAGAAATTGAACAGCGATTTTTTGAAGAGCTCAACCAAGCAAATGCAGAAATTGCGAATCTAAATCAAGAGAAGGTCAATTTAGAAAATCAGTTGTATCATCAAGTTACTTTAATTAATTTTGAACGTAGATACTTTCGGGTTGTTTTTAATGAGAAGTGTACTGATGAGAAGGATATGCAGCTTGCAGAGCTAATGAGTGAGATGGAACGTACATATAGGATTCCGTGTCTCCGAAATGGCGATTGGGAAGCAGAGAATGCGGATGTAATTGAACTTTATAGGCGTATTTCAGATAGTAGGAATTTTAGTTAGGAAGTTGAAGGGGTGGTTTTTTGGGGGCAATAGTTTTATCACTGTTAGGTGTAATTTTTGCGGTAGTTGCATTGACGATGTTGTTGTATTGTCTGTTTTCTGATACAAGAGAGATAGTTAAATTGGTAATTATTTCATTTATATTTTTGGGATTTGGGGCATTGTTAATGGCGGTTGCGCTTCGGATTAGTTTTTAAAATAGGTTAGGGCGGAGAAGTTGATTCTCCTTCCAATGGCTATTTTAAATAGCTTTGCTCTTTGAAAAATACCTTATCCCAAGTTGGGATAAAGTCATAGCTGGGGGATAGGTTATTTGCCCATCAACACCCACAAAAGCTTGAAACGCATTAGATCATCTGATCCAACACGTTCCAATTAAAGCCTACGAACTTTAATTATAACACAATGGTGATTGCTGATGGATATCGTTTTAAGCGGAGTTTAAAGGTTAAAATCCTAATGGGAATCTCCGAAAATATCCCATAGCCGCTAGGAACCAGTTGCAATCGCAATGCTGCATCAAAGGGGGCTATTGGTAGTAGAAACTATCTGCATGACTGTAAGACGGTCTACTAGGCTATTAAGTAATTTACATACGCGGTAATCATTTGGGAATTGTGCCCGATGTAGCGATGAAGAAAAATAGCTGATAAGCGCCATGACCATGTAACTACTTTATCCCAACATGGGAAAAAGTAAATTCATACGAGCGAATTTATATTTTTTGATATTTAAAATTGTGTGGGCAGGTCTCGTAAAGGGCTGCGTACTTATTCAGGCGTTTTCAAACAAATATATTTTCAATCATGAAAATATAAATAGTTGTATAAATCACGGGAGGTCAAAAAATGAAAAAAGAAGGTTTCTCTATGTTATTGCTTTTTCTAACATTTTTGGTGTTCGTGGTTTGCTTTATTGTAGTAAATGAAGTGCTATTGAAATATCCAGATGATCTTGACATGCTTACGGAAACATCGAATGATTTCCGAAAGAAGTTAATGGTTATTTACACTCTAAGTATTTTTGGTTTTGCAGGCTTTGTGACAGGTTTCGTAAAACTTATTGCAGGTTTGTTTCGACTAGTTACGCAGGCTTTCAAGAGGCTAATAAAACAGAAAAAAACAGTTGCTAAACATCAAGACGTT
>JAVBKB010000006.1:0-5080 GCA_031554275.1 Caryophanales bacterium
TTGAATTTTATCACATAAAGTGTAATACCATTTTGACTATATAATATTACTATTGTCAAATTCCATAAAAAGTGGTTGGAAACAATTTATCAATGGAATATTACATTTTCTGCAATTATCATATGACATTTTCCGCAAATAACTTGAAAAATATTTACAACTTATACTATAATAAAATAGTAAACTATTTAAAAAAATAGTAATTACAAATATGGAGGGGATACTATGAAGAAATTTTTTGCAATTGTTTGTGCACTTGTAATAACACTTACCGCGCTACCAACTTTAAATGCTTCTGCTGAATCATCAGTCACGGATAATCTTGCGACTGAACTAAAAACTTCATCACCAGTTTCAGATGCACCAATGGAGCAAGTGAAAAAACCTGGGAAACCAGAAAATCTAAATGTACTTAAAAAACAAAAATCAAAATCAAGTGTTGTAACTGTCGACTTACCTGCTGGGAACTTTTCGTTTAGCAAAGTGACAAAGGCATCATTCACTATTAAATGGAATAAAAAAGATGTGAACATGGTTTCTTTAGGAGCAGAATTATATGATATTAACCTTAATTTCATTAAGACTGTAGTATTAAATAAAAATGGTACAACAGTTGTTAACGGATTAACTGAGGGTACCGATTATTTTGTAATTCCGTATGTCGTCTATAAAGATGGGAAAATAGGGGTTGCAAAGGATGACGCTGATTGGATTACAACAGATGGATGGAATTACTATGTTGATACTGACTCTGGGATATCTGTGTGGTTTTACTACATAGGAGATGTGCTACAAAAGGATTGGCTTAAATGGCACAATGAATGGTACTATCTTGATCTTGAGTATGGCACAATGTGGAGTTCAGAATGGCTTGCTTGGAACAACAATTGGTATTACTTTCATTCAAATGGCGTAATGGCGAAAAACGGTTGGATCACTCCAGATCGCTACAAATACTATGTATACCCAAATGGTGTTATGGCAGTTGGTTGGGTCAATGATGGAGGAAAGTGGTACTATACAAATATCAGTGGGCGATTAATGGCAAATGGCTGGGGTAAAATTGATGGAAACTGGTACTTCTTCCGCCCTAATGGAGAGATGGCTACAGGTTGGATTAACAGTGGAGGCTATTGGTATTACTTAAATCCATCATCAGGAGCACGGCACATGGGCTGGGTCTATACAGGTGGGGCTTGGTACTATTTGAACAAAAACGGTACCATGGCCATTGGAAAAGTTAGTATTGATGGTAGATACAGTTCATTCAATAAGTCTGGTGTTTGGCTTGGATATACTAAGTAGCAAAAATAATGACCAAAAGATATAAAATATTACTGGGACAAATGGCCACGAGTGTAATGCACTAGTGGATGTTTGTCCCAGTTTATTAGTTCGTTTTTCTATATAATCTGTCAAAGTAAAAAATTAATTATTGCTATGTGATTTCTATTTCCATTTCTTTATAAAGAATTGTAGATCAAAGTGTGTGATTTCTGTTCCTTTTTGGGAACATTAGTTGTATAATTTTGTTGAGAATTGTTCTCATCTAAAAATTTCTTTAGGAGGGAGTAAAGAAATGAAACAGATATCAATCCACACGAGTGTTTATAATCTGTGTACGGAGCACCCGGAAATTATAAATATAATGAAAGAAGCAGGGTTTGAACATATTACACAAACTGGTATGCTACAAACAGCAGGTCGTGTTATGACTATTGCCAAGGGCTCTCGAATGAAGAGTATCCCATTAGAAACAATCAAAACAACTTTTGAAAACCACGGATTTCAGCTGATCGGCGAGGAGAATGATAATGAGTGAGTTAATCAATAATCGTGAACAACCAAAAGAGAAGAAGCAGAAACAAGAGGTTTTGAAAAATATTATCAAACAACTTCATGAGGGAAAGAGTGTAGATGAGGTAAAGGAGCTCTTTAACCAAGAAATTGGTTCTGTTTCAGTAGAAGAAATTTCTCAAATGGAGCAGGCATTGATGGATGAAGGGATTCCTGTTGAGGAAATTCAACGCCTTTGTTCAGTACATGCTTCAGTTGTTGGGCAGAGTATTGAATCAATCCATCAAGAGGACAATTCTCCTGGTTCGCAAGTAGGCCACCCTGTTCATACTTGGAAGCTTGAAAATCGTGAAATAGATAAGCTTGTTAATATTCAGTTAGGGCTACATACTGACCAATTAGAGCGAGGTCAGTCCGAAGAATCTGTTTTGAAGGTTATCGCGGATTTGAACTTACTTTACGATGTGGATAAGCATTATAGTCGTAAGGAGAATCTGTTGTTTCCCTTTTTAGAAAAATATAATGTATTTGGACCAACGAAAGTAATGTGGGGCGTCGATGATCATATTCGTAATGCAATTAAGGACGCGAAACGCCAACTATCGAGTTCAGAAAAAAACTGGGAAGAAATCATTCAAACGTTGCGATTTATTATTAAGGAAACGACTGAAATGATTTTCAAAGAAGAAAATATTTTGTTTCCGATGGCATTTAATAATCTTACTGAAGATGAATGGTTACAAATTGCTCAAGAAAGCGATAATATCGGGTACTGTCTGACCGAGCCTGCAGGTGTTTGGAAGCCGGAAAGAGCAAATATTGAGTTGAACGATAGCGAGCATGGGTTTATCAAACTTGAAACAGGTATTCTATCAGTGCAACAGCTCGAACTGATCATGAAGCATTTACCAGTTGACATCACCTACATTGATGAAAATGATATTGTTCGTTTCTTTTCTCACGGACCTAATCGTATTTTCACCAGAACTAAGGCAGTAATCGGACGAACAGTGTTGAACTGTCATCCACCAGCAAGCTCACACATTATTGAAAAGCTGCTAGAGGATTTCAAGTCTGGTGCCAAGGAAAATGAAGATTTTTGGATTCCAATGGGAGATAAATTTGTTCACATTCGCTACTTTGCGATCCGTGATGAAGGCGGAAAGTATATGGGCTGCTTGGAATTCACACAAGACATTGCGCCAATACAAAAGATAGAAGGACAAAAGAGAATCATGTCGTGATTAGAAAATCAAAGCTCGATGAATGAAATTGCAAGTAGAGGCTGATGGATTACGCTGGAAAAACCCTAAGGAAAAAAGGATAGAAATCACTTAGCTGATGATTTTTGTCCTTTTTGCTTTTTGATCTTGAATCAGGATTTTGGAAAAAATTATATTCAAGGATATCAGTCGAGCTTGTTATCCTGATTACCGATTAAAATAGTGAATGATTTGTCCGGAAATTTTTCATCTCACGCGGCAAAAAATGCGCGAATATCTTGATATTTAAGCACTTTTTTAACAAAGCGAGATGGAAAATTACCACAAAGCATTCGCTATCTTAATCGGTAATCAGGATTAATCACGAAAACCTCTTCATAAAGAAAATATCCATTCACATTTTGATTTGCATTTCTTGTTTAAGAAAGTGTTATACTTACACAATAAGTTTGTCGTCTTTTGATCGCTAATTTAAGCAGATCAGAACAAGACAAGACACATTACTAGGAGCAATTGTATGATTTGGATTCTTATTTTTTTCATTGGTGTTATCGCAAGCACACTCGGTTCGCTGGTTGGTCTGGGTGGTGCTTTTATCATTGTTCCTGCACTGTTGTTTCTAGGTCAGGATGTCCATTGGATTTCAAATATTACTCCTCAAACAGCGGCAGGAACCTCACTGATTGCCTTGATTTTCACAGGGCTATCCTCCTCGATAGCTTATTGGAAAAAGAAGACGATTGATGTCAAGAGTGCTCTGATTTTCTTTATCGGGATTGCCCCAGGTAGTGTTTTGGGGTCGCTAACCAATGAAGGTGTAACTGCTAAATCGTTTAATTTGTATTTGGGAATATGGATGATCTTGATGTCAATCTTGTTGGTATTAAGAAACTATTTGAAACCTGCCCAATTTACAGGTACTAATAAAATGATTCGCACTTGGGAAGATTCAAAGGGTGAAGTACATACATATGGTTACACAGTTTGGGTAGCCATTGCAATTTCAGTTGTTGTTGGTTTCTTTTCCGGTTTCTTTGGCATTGGTGGCGGTGCATTAATGGTACCAGCAATGCTTTTGGTTTTTCGCTTTCCAACACATGTGGCGGTTGGAACATCCATGCTTGTCATTCTGCTCTCAACACTTGCAGGGTCTGTAAGTCATATTTCACTAGGAAACGTGATTTGGGTTTATGCATTTGCACTCATCCCGGGGAGCTTTATCGGTGGCAAAATTGGTTCTTACATCAGCCTTAGATTGAAGGGCAATACTGTTGTTGTTATCTTAAGAGTGCTGCTTATCTTGATAGGTTTGAAAATGATAATCGAATCCTTTCTGATGTAGAAGAGTACTCGCATGGTGGAACATGCACCATGAGGTTGGAATGTATCTAATGTAGAAGAGTACTTGCGTGGAATATTCATTCACTTCAGGAATGGAACATTTCTCAAAGTATCGGCAGTTCTTTTTTAAATTTTTAAATTGAAAAAATAATTACTACACGACTCCATGTCCTCATAAATTGTGAGGGAATGGGGTCGATGTTTTTTGAAAAGAAGAATGAGGAAGAACCGGTTAAGTGGACCTTTACCAATGAGGTATGTCCTCTTGTTGACTTTTGCTTTTTTCACTATTATAACTGTGATCGGCATTTGGTTGGTAAACGGGGAAATCCGTCCCACCTTGATGCAATACGCAGAAGCGCAAACAAAGAAAATTGCAACCTTGGTCATCAACGATGCTGTCAAAAGCAAGGTTGCTAAAGTCGATGACTTAGATCAAATCATGACTGCAATGCCAGATCAGACTACTGGTACTATGCAATTTGACACGCAGAAAATTAATAAGATTCTCTCAGATATAACCTCAGCAATTCAAGAAAATTTGCATCATGTTGAAGAAGGGGAGTTGGCCAAACTCGAGAAATTATCAGATGTTGAATTTTCCAAGGGCGCAGATGGTATTGTATACGGTGTCCCAATTGGATTAGCAACAAAGAACGCGTTTCTTGCCAATATGGGTCCGAGAATCCCGATCGAATTCAGCGTGATCGGAGATGTGG
>JAVBKB010000194.1:0-9785 GCA_031554275.1 Caryophanales bacterium
GAAATAATATCGATCAATAATAAGGGTCAAAATCGTTGCAATTAGGGTTGCTAGAAAAACGGGTCCTAATATTTCTGTCGGGTTCTGAGAGTGATGATTCATTCGAATGACAATGATAGTCGTTGGCAAAATCGTTAGTCCTGATGTATTTAGCGCAATGAAGGTAATCATAGAACGGCTTGGCATCGGGCGCTTTTCGTTTAGTTCGTGCAGCTGTTCCATTGCTTTTATGCCTAAGGGCGTTGCAGCATTACCCAGACCAAACATATTAGAAACAACATTTGATAGGATATAACCAAATGCAGGGTGATTCGCAGGAATCTCAGGAAAAATCCAACGTGCAAGAGGATAAAACAAATGAGTCAACTTCGAGAGTAAACCTGATGTTTCTGCAATCTTCATAATGCCAAGCCAGAAAACTAACACACTTACTAATCCAATACAAATTGTAATAGCATCTTTAGCACTTTCGAAAATTGCGACATTGACAGCATCAATCGTTCCATTGAACATCGCATATAGAATGCCCAGCACACAGATACCCATCCAGAAGTAATTAACCATGCCCTGGCCCACCAATAAACTTAAGGAATGTTTTGCCCAAAATCTTTATAAAAGCAGCCTTTAATGGTTTTTCCACATAAAATATTGGCTTTGAAGCAACCAACTGATCGCCTTGATACAATTGAACCTTGCCAACAATTTTCGGAATATGATTTGCGTCCTTCCAAGTTGGTTGAGGATCAACTAAACGATATTCGACATGATATTTATTTATTTCATTTGTTGAAACCGGATACACCAAATCAGATTTGATTAATAGGTGATTTTTATAAAAATCCTTCTTGATCCCATCTACCATGCCAATTGAAGCAAAGTTTCGTAATTCAAAGCGATCAAATGCCGATTCAAACATATATTTTTGATCAAGCCAATCATCTGCAGCATCAATTGTAACTGCAATCAGGTCCATTCCATTTTTCGAGGCGGTTGATACAAGTGTGCGTCCTGCCTTTTTGGTGAAGCCTGTCTTCCCACCAGTAGCATATTTGTAATAACCTGTGACAAGTTTATTTTTGTTGCCCCATACCCTTTTCATTTTTGTTTTCTCTTGAATGCTTTCAGCTGTATATTTCTTTGTGCCGGTAATCTTGCGAAATTCTGCATTCTTCATGGCGTATTGCATGAGAAGTGCCATATCAAAAGCAGATGAATAGTGCTTGTCCCCATCATCTAGCCCGCTCGGGTTGGTGAATGCAGAATCGACCATGCCAAGCCAAACTGCTTTGTCATTCATTAAATGGACGAAACTATCCTCATTCCCTCCAACTGTTATTGCAATCGCTTTTGCTGCGTCATTGCCAGAGCGAAGCATTAACCCATAAACAAGATCGCGCAACTTAATACGCTCTCCTAACTGTAAAAAGATCGATGAACCTTCAGTTTTGAGCATTTCTGCAGTGATGAGTACTTCTTCATCCATTCTTCCAGACTCAACTGCGATAATGGCTGTCATAATTTTCGTAATGCTGGCAATCTTCCGATGTGCATGGGCATCTTTTTCAAAAATAACCCTACCTGTTTCCTGCTCCATTAGGATTGCACTTTGAGCACTTAACCCTATTGATTGTGATTGTGCTGTTGCCTGTTTGTTTACAAAAAACGAAGTTGCAATAATCGTTATTGCCAAATTACAAATCAGTATATTTCTTAGCTTCTTCAACATTTCATTCTCCTTACACAATGCTATAAATTAAGGATATGCATGTCCAAACAAAGTATGAAGAAACGATGATGAATTACAATCATTTACAGACAGTAGGATAATCTCGATGGTCATTCATCGGCTTATCCTGATTACCGATTAAAATAGTGAATGATTCGTCCGGAAATTTTTCATCTCGCGCGGCAAAAAATGCTTAAATATCTAGATATTTAAGCACTTTTTTAACAAAGCGAGATGGAAAATTACCACAAAGCATTCGCTATCTTAATCGGTAATCAGGATTAAATTGCTTGCAGACTGGACAAAAGAATTTTTCATATTTACAAAGTAAGTTGTATGCATACTAAAAAACAACGCTGAAGCAACTTTCGCGTTGTTTTGGAGTTGTTTTTTTAGGGATCTCTCCCCATCACTCGAATATCTTTATAAAATAATCCAGTTTTCATTCAAGCAGTCATATTGATTTACAGACTTATCTCCCATGTCTCACCAACGAGATCTTTACCGAAACTATGATGTTCTTCTTGACTAACCAATTGAAAGCCATTTCGTTCATAAATCTTTCTTGCACTTGTAAGTATACTATTTGTCCAAAGCACCAGTTTCTTGTAGCCAACATGCTTGGCAAATGACATACATTCCTTTACCAAACTATCTCCCAAGCCAAAACCGCGTGCAGTGGGCTCTACAAACAATAGTCTTAATTTAGCAGTGTCCGCATCAGCGCCCTTACAAACAACGACAGATCCAACAATCTCCCCATTCATTTCGGCGATAAAACATCTTTCAAGCTTTTCGTCGAAATTGTCGATGAAGTCAGCAGCAATACGTGCTACTAAAGCCTCGAAGCTAGCGTCCCAGTCATACTCCTGTGTATACAATACACCATGGCGATGAATGATCCATCCCATGTCACCAGACTTGTGGTTTCTCAATACGATTCCCTTTGATTCTATTTGTTCCAAAGTAAACACCCCATTTTCAAAATAACAGAATTATCAAACAACTCAATTATTTAATTATAGCGCATTACTTCCTTTAGAACGAACAAAATTTTCAGGAGAATCAATTGTGCAAGGTTTTGATTGTGCCAACATTGGAAGAATCTCATTCAATTTTGCAAACCGAATCCCTTTTAGGCTTTCCTTAAGCACTTCTTGATCACTGATGTACAAGCGTTTGCGGTTGATATAGCTTGGATTTTTCAATAGAATGCATAGGGCAACTATATCTCGAAAAAAAAGTTGATGATCCTCATTTGTGTAAATCGGATCAGATTGATAAGCCGTTAATTCACTTAATGCAGCTTCAAAACTTCTCACATACAGAACACTAAAAGTATGTTCTTTTCTATCTAATTTGATTGTCACTTCAGATTGATTGAAAAAGTCTTCTGAAGTAGTGGGAAAGGTTTTTTCCAACTCATAACCATTAATCTTGATGATCTCCATTTAATTCACCTAACCTCTCTTGATATTTTAAATTGAATAGATCTGTTTCCTCTTCATCCAATTCATTACTAGAAGGTAGTGGAGGCAATTCTTCAAGGGAATTTAATCCGAAATAATCTAAGAACTCTTTCGTGGTTCCATAAAGAATAGCTCGACCAACGGTTTCAGCTCTCCCTACTTCTTTAATCAAAGCACGGGTAGTCAATTTATGTAAAGGACTATCAACCTTAACACCTCGGACTTCCTCGATTTCTATTCTAGAAATGGGTTGCTTATAAGCAATTATTGCTAGTGTCTCTAAGGCTGCCTGTGACAAAGCACTCATTGATGGTGTTTCCACTAGCTTTTGCAAATAGGGTGCATGTATCTTCTTTGTCACAAGTTGAAATACACCTGCAATTTCGACAATATGAATTCCCCTTGAGTCAATTTGATAACTATTCTTGAGTTCATCAAGAATATCAGCCGCCTCGGTTTTGTCAACTTCCAGAACGATAGCTATCTGATCCAAAGATATTCCCTCATCACCTGCTGCAAATAATAAGGCTTCTACGATTGAATTCCATTCAATAATCCCCAATTTACTCCACTTCTTTCGCATGTAACATAATATCATCTAAATTCGTTTTTTGCTCAACATGAATCTTATTCAGCTTCATTAATTCCAAAATTGCTAGAAATGTAATCACAAGCTGTCTTTTATCAACTGTTTCAAACAACTGTGAAAACAGTACCTGTTTCAATTGCAGGATTTGTGCAAGCACTTCTTCCATCCGTTTATCAACACTAATCTCCTGACGGGCAACCTTTGTATGTAATGGTTTTTGTAGCTTTTGACGACGCAACAGCTTTTGAAACGCTGCAATCATGTCGTAAATAGTGACATTGGTGTCATTATGAAAACTAGGTGTGTCTGGAATAAATTCTGATAAATCATCTGGCGCTCTTGTGAACATCAATGCTCGTTCAGCTTCAAGGTTTTTAAAATCTTGAGCAGCTTCTTTGTATTGTTTGTATTCAATCAGCTGCTGCATTAACTCTGTTAACGGATCTTCTTCCTGCTCTGGGTTTTCACCCTCTTCAGCTTCCATTTCGGCATTTGGAATCAGCATCCGGCTTTTGATGGCGATCAATGTAGCTGCCATCACCAAATACTCACTAGCGACATTCAACTCTAATTCATTCATCGTTTCGATGTATGACAAATATTGCGTCGTAATCTCCGCTACTGGAATATCATATATATCAATTTCCATCCGCTTGATTAAATGTAACAACAAATCAAGTGGACCTTCAAACGCATCAATTTTTACACTGTACTGCATACACGAACCTACTTTTTCAATTAGACTAAATTACATTATAAAGGAATGACGAAAGATTTCCAATCAGAAAATGTTTATTGGGATTGTTTTTCGCACATTTGGGCAACCGCCTACTCACGTCAAATCCATAGGCATATGATGAGATTGAAGTAATTGGAGTGAAAGGGGTATTTACATGGGAGACGGTATTCGCCACAATGGTTTTGCGTTAATCGTCGTGCTCTTCATCTTACTAATCATCGTTGGAGCGAGCTGGCTGTATTAACAAAGATGCAAGTGAGGCTGCTCCCGAAAGGTCATGAACGACCTTTTGAGAGCAGCCTCTTTGTTCATGTATTGGATCAGTCCAAGGCCAATAAGGATAAATCGGAAAGGACTACACCGACTCTTGAACTAATCCATTTTGCAATAAGTACATCTTATAATATCGCCCCTTTAACGATAATAATTCCTGGTGGTTACCTCGTTCAACAATTTCACCTCGATGCAGCACGAGAATTAATTCTGCATCTTGGATTGTTGACAATCGATGAGCAATCGCAATGGTAGTTCTACCTTTTCTCATTTTCTGCAAACTTGCTTGAATGGCTTCCTCGGTTTCAGTGTCAATATTAGCAGTTGCTTCATCCAAGATTAGAATTTTCGGGTCTGCGGCTACCGTTCGGGCAAAAGCAATCAATTGTCTCTGCCCACTTGAAAAGGTTGCACCACGCTCAACTACCTCGTGATCATATTGGTTTTCTAACTTATCAATAAATGAATCTGCCTTCACAAATTCAGCAGCAGTCTGAATTTGTTCATCTGTTATCGTTGAATCATACAACCTAATATTATCTTTTACAGTACCATAGAACATAAAGGCATCCTGTAACACCAAGCCCAATTTATTTCGTAGTTCTGCGTTTGGATAATGTTTGATGGAAATACCGTCAATGAGAATATCACCGCGTTCAAATTCATAAAAGCGCATCATGATATTAATGATGGAGCTCTTGCCACTGCCGGTATGACCTACCAATGCCACAGTTTCCCCTTTCTTGGCTGTGAAAGAAATATTTTTCAAGACATCTCTCTGACCATCATAGGAAAAACTTAGGTTTCGAAATTCTATTTCCCCCTCTTGAATAGACTTTGCGTCTGTCTGGATCGGGACTGGTGCAAGCTCATGATGATCCATGATCAAAAAGACCCGCGAACCAGCTACAATCGCTTGTTGAAACATTGACAATCGCATCATTACGTCATTAATGGGTTCAAAGAACCGTCCAACATAGTTAATGAATAAGTACATTAATCCAATTTCCACTGTGTTATTTAATGACTGAATACCGAAAAAGGACAGCAAAATGATTAGAATAAACACAGAAACAAGGTCAATTGCTGGTCGTGTGAGCAAAGATTCCAATTTGATATTCTTTAAGGCAGCGTGATAATGTTTCTGATTGATCTCTTCAAATTCTTTGCGAAATCTTGCTTCCTGCCGAAATACTTGTATGACAGACATTCCTTGAATTGATTCAGCTAATTTAGCATTGATTTGACTGAGTCTCTCCCTTAAATCACGAAAAGTTGTACTGCTATGATGTCGGTATGTGCGAATGATCAAATAGATGATTGGCACTAATGCTAAACAAAAAAGCGCCAGCTTCACATTTTGCGTAAACATCACGATAAAAATACCCGTGATCATAAAAGCACTTTGGATAAAAGTCGCAAGCACTGATACAAACATATCCTTAATTGCCTCAGTATCATTTGTAATTCTGGATACAATTGAGCCAGCTGGTGTTTGATCAAAGTAACGCATACCAAGTCGTTGAACCTTTGCAAAAACATCTACTCGTAGACTTTGAATAGTTAACAGCGCTACCTTCTGAAACGAAATAAACTGAAAGTACATCGAAAACATTTTCGTCACTTGAAGGAGAAAATAGGTAATCGCTAATGGCAACACAGTATTTAACACAAGATTATTTGTCCGCAAATGCTGGTCAATGAATTGCTTAATAACAAGCGGTGCAAATATTTCACATAATGTTGTAATGAGAAGAAAAGAAAATGCGATAAGAATTATTTTTTTATAGGCAAAAGAATAACGGATCAATCTCTTCAGAATCTGCCATTCATTTGTTTCAGGCACTTGGTTAGTCATTGCTTCTCCCCTACTCTTTCGAACATTTTAACTGTTAATGCCACTTGCCAGATGCTATTGGCTCGCAATTATGTTGTCTAAAACTTTTGAAATTATTTCGTATAATCAATATTCATGTCTTGCGTCAAAACGTCTTGATCAATCGATTCCTCTAATTGTTGCTTGAGGTACATTTCTTTGTACCAACCCTGTTGGCGCATTAATTCCTCATGTGTACCTATTTGAGCGATTTCCCCTTCGTCAAAAACAATTATTTGCTGTGAATGTTTGACTGCGCTCAATCGATGAGAAGTGATAATTGTTGTTTTGTCGAGGCGATTTTGTCTGAGATTACTGATAATAATCTCTTCGGTTTTGGCATCAACTGCTGATAGTGAATCATCTAGTATCAGTACCTCTGTATTCAATAGCAGAGCTCTTGCAATTGCGATTCGCTGCTTTTGACCACCTGAAAGCGCTACCCCTCGTTCGCCAACAATTGTTTCATATCCATCAGAAAATTCTTCAATATCACGATGAATATTTGCAAGCGTTGCGGCTTCCATCACTGCCTCCAGCGCTAAATCCGTTTTGGCAAAAGCAATATTCTCTCTAATAGTTGTTGAGAAAAGGAAATTATCCTGTGGCACATAGCCAACAGATTTCCGGAGATTTGATAATTTGAACCTAGTAATGCGATGGTCACCAAAAATAATGTTGCCATCAGTCAAATCAAATGCCCGCACAAGTAATTTCAGCAGTGTCGACTTGCCAGCACCAGTTTTGCCAACCACGCCAAGTGTCTCACCTTTATTAATGTGAAAATGAACATTTTTCAACACAGGTATAGTTTCGTTAGGATAGGTAAAGGAATCAATCATAAAATGCAAATCGCCTGATGGTGTAGCATTAATTACATCCATCTCATCCGCAATTTCTACTTCCTCTGCTAACAATGTTTTAATTCGACTGTAAGAAGCGCTACCACGTTCGACTACATTAAATAAAAACCCAAAGGCAAGCATCGGCCAAATTAATAAACCTAAATAAGTGGTAAAAGAAATAAGTGCACCAATTGTGATCACATTTTGAGTGACATAGTAACCGCCAAAACCAAATGACAATAGAAAACAGATTCCTGAAATCATACTAATAGTTGGATCAAACAAGCCATCGATTCTTGCCACAGTGTAATTTTTTGCGGTAACATCCTCTGCTTGCTTGATAAAGGCCGCAATTTCCTCTTTCTCTTGGCCAAAGCTTTTGATAACTTTTACACCATTGATTGACTCATGAGTGCGATCATTCATATTAGAAAAGGCTTCCTGTGCAAGGTGAAACGATTTAAACAGCATTCCTCCATAGAAATTCGCCAGAATCGCCATGATCGGTAGTGGCAATAATACAATTATTGCTAGCTTCCAATTGATGAGGAGCATCGCAATGATGACAATTGTTCCTTGGGACAAAGAATCAAATAATGACAGAACACCAAAACCAGCAGTTTGCTGAATTGCTTGAATATCATTTGTTGCATGTGCCATCAAATCGCCTGTTCGCTTTCTCTGATAAAAGGACATTGGCAAATTTGTGAAGTGCTCAAATAAACGGCTTCTCGTCAATCTTGCTAACTTGTTAGAAGAACCAAAAATCGAGACGCGCCAAACAAATCGCAACACATACATACTTAACGCTGCTAAGACTAGAACAGCAATCCAACCTAGGAGTTGTCTTCCTGTCAGTGTGTTTTTATCTATTTCATCAATAACAATCCCAACAATCCGGGGTGGGATTACTTGCAAGACTGCAACAATTAATAGCACAAATACGCCACGTAAGTAAGCTTTCTTTTCTTGCTTAAAAAACCACATCAACTCAGAAAATATTTTCATTTCGTGCTCCTATAACAATTGATTATAAATTAAGGCAGTGCATTTCAAACACTGAGTGAACTTACAATTGTTTATTTTTTCTTTGTAAATCAATTTCATCATTCAAAGCTTTCTGTAATATCCATTCAAAAGCAATTGTGCAAATTGAGAATACTTTCCATAAACAAAGGCGAGAAATTGCTCATGTAGACATGATGTCTTTTCACTTTTCTCCAAAATTACCTGTGTATCGAATCTCCATATTAGCAGACAAAAATCACCGATTCAAAAAGTTTGATTCTGATTGAAGCAAACAAAAATAGCATATACTGTAATACCCTCATTCATAGAATGTCAAAAAGGAGTAGGACAATTGTCACACTTAATTTTCGATTTTTCAAATACGCATATAACGAATACTGATTTGCAACCCTACGAACAAAATGTAAAACGACTTCATCACCAATTGCATGATCAAACTGGCGCAGGCAGTGATTTTCTTGGATGGATTACCTTGCCAAGTCAATACGATCAAAATGAATTCGAAAGAATCAAGAGTGCTGCAGCCAAAATCCAACAGGATTCTGAAGTTGTCTTAATTGCTGGAATTGGCGGCTCATATCTAGGTGCAAAAGCAGCAATCGATATGCTGCAACACCACTTTTACAATTTAATTGATTCACATAAGAGAAAGGCACCACAAATCCTTTTTATTGGGAATAATCTTTGTGCAAATTACTTGAATGATGTATTGGATTTGGTTCAGCATAAATCATTTTCGATAGTGGTGATTTCAAAATCAGGAACCACTACAGAAACTAGTATAGCATTTCGGCTTTTCCGGAAAACTCTTTTTGAGCAAGTAGGATTGGCTGATGGTTGCAAACGTATTTATGCAATTACAGATCAAACTAAGGGTGCATTGAAAACAGAAGCAGAGCAATTTGGATATCAAAGCTTTGTCATCCCTGATAATATTGGTGGACGATATTCAGTTCTAACTGCTGTGGGTCTGTTACCAATGGCGATTGCCAATATTGATATCGCAGCAGTCATGCAAGGTGCACAAACTGCACAGCATGAGCTAGATCATGATAATCTCCATGAAAACGCAGCATACCAATATGCGATGGTTCGCAACATTCTCTATCAAAGTGGCAAAACGAATGAATTATTGGTAAACTACGAGCCTTCGCTACAATATCTTGGTGAATGGTGGAAGCAATTATTTGGTGAAAGCGAAGGTAAAGATCACAAAGGAATCTTCCCTTCTACAGCAAA
>JAVBKB010000186.1:0-6301 GCA_031554275.1 Caryophanales bacterium
TGTCAAACCTACGCTAAATCAAAATGAAATTGATAGATCGAATTTTAATGCAAATGAAAATGTCAAACCTACGCTAAATCAAAATGAAAATAATAGAGCAAGTTTTAATGCAAACGAAAATGATAAATCAACCTTTAATTCAAATTCCAATACTGGTTTGGACTTTAATTGGAGTTTTCCAGATATCAAAATAAATCAGCAAACAAGTGATGTGCAAATTGATGAGTCTGTAGTTGTTGAAGGTGAATCGGAATCACCATATTATGAGAGAACAGTGGTAGCTTCGCAAAAGTATGATCTGCATTCGTTTCTGCGAAAAATCGTTCTACCGGTCATTGTAGCTTTATCGGTGGGAGGTCTAATGGGATTTCTAGCACTCAATTTGATAAAAGATCAAACAAATGAATCACCGAAATCTGTCGCAACTACAACCAACCAGGCTTCATCACCACTTGAGGGTACATTCAAGAAAAATCTTAAAAATTCAATGATACAGGCGGGCGCTTTTTCTACGGAAGATGCAGCGGCGCAACAACAATCAACCCTACCAGCAAAGACGCCAAGTATTGTCATAAATATTGATGGAAAGTTCTTTTTGTTCATTGGCGTAGCGGATTCACTAGAAAACGCAAAAATTCTAGCACAAAAATTCACTGAGAATGGGATAAATTCATTTTGGAAAGATATTATACTCACTGGCAATACGAAAGGAAAGTTTTCGAAGGATGACCTTGCCAAGCTAACGACAATTCATGATAATTTTCAAATGCTGAAGTCTGCTTTAGTAGCAGTGAAAACGGGCTCACCGATTCCTGAAATGCATACGCAAGAAGTGGAAGCGACTGAAAATGACCAGATTTCAAAATTATTTTCATTAAATCAGGAAATGTTAGTTGCTTTTGATAGCTACCAGAAAGGAAAAACAGCAGATTCGTTAGTAGAATTCGAGCAAAAGTTATTGGATTTTATTAAAATGTATCAATCTTTATAACTCTTTTCTCCAACATCTATCATTCTTTTTAAAGCATATTGTAAGCTATACGAATGGTTGTTATATTTTTAGAAGAGATGTTGGAGGGATGTTATTGGAAAATAAAAACTGGATGATTCGTGATCATCAGAAAGACGATCGACCCAGAGAAAGGCTGCTGAATAATGGTGCGTGCAGCCTTTCTAATCGGGAGCTATTAGCGATTTTGCTGAGAACTGGGTCGCAGCAGGAATCTGTTTTGCAATTGGCTGGTAGTGTCTTAGAAAAGTTCGAAGGACTCCGCAAAATGCGGGATGCTTCTTTAGAGGAACTAACACAATTAAAGGGAATTGGTACTGCGAAGGCAGCCCAACTGTTTGCAGCTATTGAATTAGGACGGAGGTTAAACCATCTTGAATTTGAAAAAGGCTTCGTAATTCGAACACCAGATGATATTGCAAATTACCTCATGCAAGAAATGCGCTTCTTACCGCAAGAACACTTCGTTGTACTATTCTTAAATTCAAAAAATCAAATCATTCATAAGCAATCCATTTTTATCGGAAGTTTAAATCGCTCAATTGTGCACCCAAGAGAAATATTTCGAGAAGCAGTTCGGAGAATGGCAGCAAATGTTGTTTGTGCACACAATCACCCTTCAGGTGATCCCACGCCATCATCGGAGGATATTGATGTTACGCAAAGGCTAGTAGAGTGCGGCAGAATAATGGGAATCGAGATCCTTGATCATATTATTATTGGTGAAAATAAATTTGTGAGTTTGCGCGAGGAGGGTTATATTTAAATGCCTTGCTCCTTTGCCACTAATTGTTATAATAGTATTGCTATAAAAAAATTATTATTATGTAGGTGACATTTATGACAACACAAAATGAGAAAGTAGCATATCAAGAGATATTCGACAACTATATTCAGCCTTTCCAAGATGATGTGCAAACAATTCTTACAACACTACGAGAGAAGATCCAAGGATGGGCGCCTGAAGCTTCCGAGAAAATTAGTTACGGAATGCCAACTTTTTTTCTGCACGGAAACCTTGTTCATTTCGCAGCTTTTAAGAATCATATTGGTTTCTACCCAGGAGCAAGCGGCATTGCAAATTTTCAAGATCGGTTCGAAAGTTATAAGTCATCTAAGGGTGCTGTCCAGTTTCCAATTGAGAAGCCGCTTCCTTATGACCTCATCGAAGAAATCGTTAAATTTCGGATAAGTGAAAATGTAAGAAAAGCAGAAGAAAAGAAAATAAATAAAGAGTTTGCAAAATGAAGACCGCAACTGCAGTATTACATTTATATGCGCCATGGGTTCACTCATTGAAAGAGAAGCGGATGCTTGTAAAAAGCATCATTGCAAAGACCCAAAACAAGTTTAATATTTCAATTGCAGAAGTGGATGAAATGGATACACATCAACTAATTGTGATTGGCATGGCTTGCGTTTCAAACAATGCTTCTGTTTCACAAGAAATGATTGAACAGGTAATTCGGTTTATTGAAAATCAAACTGAGGCAGAAATCACAAGCATTGATAAAGATTTTTTCTAGACAAAATTTTGTGTTGGAATGGAATAATACCGAATTAATTCCCAGTAATATTAGAACTTCTGGATCTTTGTGTATCTTGTTATAGATTTTGCTTTCCTTTCATATACTCTACCATTCACATTAGAATGAGGTAGTGGGATGAAGAATCGAAAGGTAGACGAGACCAAAAAACGTATAGCAGAACGAAGACGAAACGCAAACCCATTTCAAACAGCATGGGCATTTGTTGAACAGGATGATGAAGAAGATTCTTTACATGATGTTCAGAAATCTGTTGACAACTCACATAATAAAGTTCCAACTACTAGATCATTTGCTAGCAATTGGTTTGTTTTCAGGGTGCTTATTTCAATAGCTCTTGTACTGACTGTTGGCATCCTGTATAGATCCCAAGCACCCTCTTTGGATTCAGCTCGGCAGTGGGTAGGACAAGCATTTGCCACAGATTTTCAGTTCGCAAAAGTTTCTGATTGGTTAGCTAGCAAAGTTGGTGATTTAAGCAGTTTTGCTCCTGTTGATTTTTTAAAATCAAACAATAATGACAACAAAAAAGCGATTCCAGTATCAGGTAAATTACTAGAAAGTTTCAAGAAGAATGGTGAAGGTATTCTAGTTGAAACTGAGGCCAATAAAAATGTAACGACAATTAATGCCGGTGTTGTGATTTTTGCTGGAGAAGATGAAGTTCATGGCAAAACAGTCGTTGTCCAACAGAAAGACATGAATGTTTGGTACGGTAATCTTTCAGATATCGAAGTGACGCTATATCAGCATCTTGATCAAAATGTCGCTGTTGGAAAGGTTTCACCGGGGACGAATGGTAACAGTGGTGAATACTATTTTGCAATCGAAAAGGATCAGAAATATGTTGATCCAATTCAGGTGATCACACTTGAATGAGATTTGGCAGCTGATTCGCAAAATAAGAATCCATCCCTTTACTTGGATTCTTATTTGGTTGAGTTTTCTTTCTGCGTACTTTGTAGAAATGCTTATCATGTTCTTCATCGTATTTATTCATGAACTTGGACATACAGTTGCTGCTGTATACTTTAAATGGCAAGTGAATCATATTTCCATTCTTCCCTTTGGGGGTGAATTGTCTACGAATTCATTTGGACATCGCTCTTTCAAAGAAGAGATGCTTGTTATCTTAGCTGGACCTATACAGCATTTTATTTTGTTTTTTTTCTTATTACTCATGCAGCAATTGCAGTTGATTGAAGGTTATTACTTTGAATTTGCACTGAATTTCAACTGGATGATACTGATCACGAATCTACTACCTATTTGGCCACTTGATGGTGGAAAGCTGCTGTTTCTTCTCTTAACCAAAAAACAGCCATTTCGAAGAGCACATCGATTAACAATACAAACATCATTGCTCCTCTTAATACTTTTTATGGCAGCAATCATCGTGTTAGCGCCATTTCATTTGAATAGTTGGTTATTTTCAGGCTTTTTGTTATTGGCAATCAGACATGAATGGAAGCAACGACAATACTTCTTTCTTGCATTTCTATTGAAAAAAAAGCCAGAACAATCACCACTGCAATTAATCGTTCATGAAGAGGAAACAGTGATGAACGTGCTAGAGAAATTTTATAAAAATCGTCAACACTATGTGGTTGTTTTGAAAGATAACCAAGTCAGTCAACTGCTGGAAGAAAAAACACTTCTTCATGCTTTATTTACCTTGAAAAAGCCAAATATGATTATTAAAGATATTGTTTAAGGGATTACTAATAGTGATGGCTTTTTCAATAGGTTTGCAAGCAGATGGCATCTTTTTCTGTGCATATTAAAAAAAACAAGTAGGGTTTGTCAAAATAAGAAACAATTAAACGATAATTTGACGAAACACATGCTTTGTGCTAATATATTCAGGTATGTTTGTAGCACCCAATTGCTACAACCGCACGAAGTAGGTTTTGAAGTTTTGATAGACCAAAACACCTACAGTGGCGAGTCTTAGACAGGGCAATGCCCTGATTATATGAGGAGGTGCAGAGTATGTATGCAGTAATCGAAACTGGTGGTAAGCAATTGAAGGTGGAAGTTGGACAAGAAATTTTCATTGAGAAGCTTGATGCTACCGAAGGTGATGTCGTAACTTTTGATAAGGTTTTATTTGTTGGCGGACCTAAGTCAGTCGTTGGTGATCCAATGATAGCAGGCGCTACAGTAACTGGTAAAGTTGAAAAGCAAGGCAAAGCAAAGAAAATTGTCGTTTTCAAATACAAGGCAAAAAAGAACTATCGTAAGAAGCAAGGTCATCGTCAACCGTACACTAAAGTCAAAATCGAAGCAATCAATGCTTAGTCATGATTCGCGCGATATTTGATTACAAAGACCAAAAGATTAATTCTTTTACAGTGAAAGGTCATGCAAATGCTGCGGATTATGGTCAAGACTTAGTTTGTGCAGCAGTGACGGCAGTGACAAATGGAACCGTGAATGCGATCGAAGTATTAACAAAAACCGATCCAGACGTGAAGTTTGATGCTACCGGTGGTTTCTTACAGTACATTGTCCCGCAAGAAACTAGCGTTGAAAATGCACAGGTTATTCATATCTTATTGCAAGCAATGGTCGTTTCACTTGAAACAATTCAAAAACAAAATGATAAGCACATTCAAATAATCCACAATAAATAATCGGACTGAACAAGGAATTCGTTCAGTATCTAAATAATAGGAGGTGGAACAGTATGTTATATTTAGGATTACAATTTTTCGCATCCAAAAAGGGTGGCGGTTCCACAAGAAACGGTCGTGACTCACAATCAAAACGTCTTGGCGCAAAGCGTGCCGATGGACAATTTGTATCTGGTGGATCAATTCTTTACCGTCAACGTGGTACGAAGATTTATCCAGGTTTAAATGTAGGTCGCGGTGGCGACGATACTCTTTTTGCTAAGGTAGACGGTGTTGTTAAATTCGAGCGTCTTGGACGTGACAAGAAGAAAGTAAGCATCTATCCAGTAGCAGCTGAAGCTTAAGAAATCGAACTCTAGCCATATGGTTAGAGTTTTTTACTGAACAAAACATCAGTTAGCAGGTGATAATCCTAATTGTCGCTAGAAATGCCACTTTAAACTCGCTAAGATTTCCAAATACTTCGTGATAATTTCCTAGGATAGTCCTGCTATCCTTCGTAAATTATTCCTCATCTTTGAAAATTTTATCGGGAGTGTTAAATTGCATTTCTATCGACAATCAGGATAAGTTACTGATTTCAAACGGTTAGTTGACTTCAGGCGTATCAATGCTATGACTCATTACTAAATAAAGTGTGGTGGAATTATGTTTATAGATCAAGTCAAGATTTATGTTAAAGCTGGCGATGGTGGCAATGGAATGGTTGCTTTTCGTAGAGAGAAATACGTGCCATTAGGTGGTCCAGCTGGTGGTGATGGCGGTAATGGTGCGGATATTATTTTCATTGTGGATGAGGGACTCAGAACACTTATGGATTTCCGATTCAAACGCCATTTCAAAGCAGATCGTGGTGAACACGGCATGTCAAAGAACATGCATGGAAAAAATGCTGAAGATATGATCGTTAAAGTCCCACCAGGTACAATAATCACTGACATAGATTCAGGTAAGGTGATTGCTGACTTAACTGAAAATGGACAGCGGGCAGTCATTGCAAAAGGTGGAAGAGGGGGAAGAGGGAACTCTCGTTTTGCCACTTCGGCAAATCCAGCTCCCGAATTATCTGAAAATGGTGAACCGGGTCAGGATCGCAATATTCAAATGGA
>JAVBKB010000045.1:0-28941 GCA_031554275.1 Caryophanales bacterium
AGTATTTGGGAATCTTAGCGTTTCTTAAGTTGCATTTTATCCGACAATTAGGATTACACAAGTCGCGACTTCTTTTGCGGCTTTTTTGTAATAAAAATGGCGCAAAAAAGCACAAGTGATATAATGAATGACATATTAAATTATTAGGTGATGAAAATGCCACTTCATATCGTGCTATACGAACCCTTAATCCCAGCAAATACAGGTAATATTGCTAGAACCTGCGCTGCGACAAATACGAAACTTCATCTGATTCATCCGCTTGGTTTTTCCACTGATGATAAGGCACTCAAACGTGCTGGGCTTGATTATTGGGAACATGTTGATATTGCTTACTATGATGGAATAGAAAGCTTCTTTCAGTCCCATCAAGATGGGGCATTCTACTATGTAACGAAATTTGCTGAGCAATCCTATGTTGACCCGGATTATTCAGATTCTAGCAATAACATATTTTTTATTTTCGGAAAAGAAACAACTGGATTGCCAAAGCAGCTACTTGAAAAGCATCCAGAACGTGGTCTGCGTCTACCCATGAATGATGCACATGTGAGATCGTTGAACTTATCCAACGTAGCAGCAATCGTTTTATTTGAAGCATTACGTCAACAAAACTTCATTGGTTTAGATTGAACACTTCAACTGCTCTGGCAAAACTCAGTCTTTTTTTGCGAAGGTTAATCCCACCAAAAATACCAAGTCGTTGCATGACGCAATTCACTTGCTAGAGCGCGGATGCTCCCCACCCCTTGATCGACGATATCATAGCAGAAGGCATATTGTTCACAAGCTAATTGCTCGCATTCTTCATTTGTAACAGGTGGTTTCGAAAGCTCCATTTCCCAAATATCATAGCTAACTAGTGCTGGAATGGCACCATATTTCTCATACCAGTATCGGAAAACAGCCATTTGCTCTGCCGGCTTCGGACAATCATTGAATCCTCCCATTGGCATCCAAACGGCAAGCTCCCAAGGGTTAGCCGTTGGAATTTTCGCCAAAATGATCTCACTTTCCATCTCGCCTTTATAATTCATTAGGCTTATGAAAAAACCTTTTGGCATATCGGCCTCTTCTTCAGGAAAATCCCCCATCATTGGCTCTATAGAGTCTCGTTCAGCAGATAATCCCTTAAGATACTCCTCTGCGTTGATACTGGCTGATTCGGCAATTACCTTTTGGCGGAATTCAGCAATTCATTTAGGTGAGTTTTCAACATCGTCATAATCATCAAATACGAATTCAGTTGCTTCTGCTAAAGTATCGGATACCACGATAATTAGTGGTACAAATCCCTCTAGCTTCCCTTGCTCAGTCAGAGCATTGAAACGGTCAATCACTCGTTGATCGTCCGCTTCATTTTCAAATAATTCATATTCGCAATTTAAAAACGAAATTATTTCTTTGCAATTATCTGTCATAATCACCACTCCAATTGTTTTATTTACCCCATAATTATAGCAATTAATTTGTGAAATAATATTTTTTCAGTGATTTTTTGTGTAAAATAGACACAAAAGTTCGATCCGGAGGTGAGCAACGTGAAAATATTCGATTTTGTTGAAAAACAATACTTTGAGGTAGATCAACTTGAGAGCAAATTAAAGATAAAGAATGAACTATGTATCATTTGCGATCGGAGTGAGATTGTCTCTCTCCAATCAAAATTCGACTTTGATGATTTCTTGATTCAGGAATGTACTAATAATCATAATGATGTCCGCTATAGCAATCGAGATCACTATGAATTCATTGGCCTAGTCGTAAATGAACTTGTTGAGGATGGAAATCTGACAAATTGGGAAATAGATATGTTTGTTGCAAAGAAATACTTAATAGTTGTCTTGCCTGATTCTAAAGATCATACATCTGACAAGTGTAATCTTATGTTTGATGTCTTACTCCAAACCTGTGTTAAGAATGGCTCAATTAGTAAGGTACTTTATGAAGTCCTCCATACTTTTGTCTTATTTTCTTCAGTTTGTTTGGAGGATTTGGAGGAGAGACTAGAAAAATTGCAGGATCACATCATTCACTATGTCAATAAAGACCAATTTCAAGCCATTAATCATTTGCGAAAGATGACCTATACGATCCGCAAGCACTTACGGGTTACAACCTATGTCAGCGAAGAAATCCTTGTGAATGAAAACGAAATTTTCTCAAAATCCGGATTAACGCTAATCCGTGATGCTGATTACCGACTACGGAAATTGTATAGCTTCTCAGAGAGTTTATATGACTTTTCCAATAAACTTCTGGACTCATACGACAGCAGACAAACCATGAAAACGAACGATGCAATTACCAAGCTAACTATTTTCACCCTTTTCTTCGGACCACTGACTGTGATCACCGGGATTTACGGAATGAATTTTGTCCACATGCCTGAATTAAAATGGCAGTATGGCTATCCACTTGCCATTGGCTTAATGATCTGTGTTACACTGACAATTTACTTCTTGCTCAAAAGAAAGAAATGGTTATAGCACCATGCATTTTCACCTAATTTCAAAACACACTTTTTGATGTCGTAATGTATTTTGAATTGTACAGTGCGGTTGTATCATTTCAGTGCGACCTAGGAAATTAACTCAAACCAAGGTCTTCGAAAAAAAACAATTCCCAAAAACCAACGCTATATTGCCCTGAAATGGTGGCAGTATAGCATTATTTGTGTCGTTTTGACCACTAAATTGGAGGGGAAAATCAAGCAAGTGACCCTTTGTCCAGCCTCTTCCAATAAAGGCCTTCCGAATAAAAATCACCATGAAATTGACTCATCTATTTATTTTTAAATGAGTTAATACTATAATGGAGTTTAGTATATAAAGCAGGTGACTAAATGAAAATTCTTATTACTGGCGCAAATGGGTTTATTGGAAAGAACCTGATATCTACTCTAGAGACCAAAGGATATACAGATCTCATGAAATTTGATATCGACACGCCAATTGAATTGTTGGATGGTTATACCAAGGAAGCTGAATTTATTTTTCACCTTGCAGGTGTCAACCGCCCTGAAAACAATGATGAATTCATGGAAGGAAATTTCGGATTCACTTCTGTTTTGCTTGATCATTTGAAAAAGCATCAGAATACTGCCCCGATAATGATTTCCTCTTCCATCCAAGCAGAGCAAGATAATTTATATGGTGCAAGTAAAAAAGCTGGTGAGGACTTATTATTCGCTTATGGTGTAGAAACTGGTGCCAAAGTATTGGTGTATCGCTTCGAAAATGTTTTCGGAAAATGGTGCAGACCAAATTACAACAGTGTAATCGCTACATTTTGTCACAACGTAGCAAATAACGAGCCAATCAAAGTGAATGATCCCTCCGCTCCACTAAGTTTAATCTATGTCGATGACCTAGTGAAAGAGATAATCAGAGCACTTTCTGGTCAAGAAAATCGGATAGATAATTTCTGTTATGTCAAACCTGTCCATCATGTAACACTTGGACATATTGTTGATCTAATTCATTCGTTCAAATCTAGTCGTGATACTAGATCAATTCCAAGTACACAGGATCCTTTTACAAAGAAATTATATGCCACCTATTTAAGCTATCTGGCAATCGATAACTTTAGCTATCCATTGCAAACACATAGCGATCATCGTGGTTCTTTTACTGAGATTATTAAAACCCTAGATCGAGGACAAGTTTCAGTGAACATTTCAAAACCTGGTGTTACGAAGGGGAATCATTGGCATCATACAAAGAACGAGAAATTCCTTGTTGTCAGTGGCTACGGGGAAATCAATTTTCGCCAAGTCTTCAGTGAAGAGATAATCACCTATAAAGTAAGCGAGGATAGATTAGAGGTTGTTGACATCCCCACTGGTTACACCCACAATATTGTCAATACTGGTGATAAGGATCTTGTCACCATCATGTGGGCGAATGAAATCTTTGACCCAGAGGATGAGGATGTCATTTTCTTAGAAGTATAGGAACGGATCTATTCACAGAAAACCTCCTTTGCAAATGGTATAACTTATTATTAAGAACTTTCAATAGTTCTTACTACAAGGAACATGTAATTACCGCTTTCATTGCTTCAAAAAAACAACTAGATCTTGGAGGTACCCGTGGAAAAACTTAAATTAATGACGATAATTGGCACACGTCCAGAGATTATTAGACTCTCTGCATGTATCAAAACAAATGATAAGTACTTCAATCAGATTCTCGTACATACTGGTCAGAACTGGGACTATACGTTGAATCAAGTATTCTTTGATGACTTAGGGCTCCGTGCCCCGAACTATTATTTAGAGGCAGTTGGCAGCACACTAGGTGAAACGATGGGTAATATTATTGCAAAATCATTTGAGGTTTTGGAAAAAGAAAAACCAGATGCATTACTTGTACTTGGTGACACCAATTCTGCTTTATCAGCTATTAGTGCGAAACGACTAAAGATACCTATTTTCCACATGGAAGCAGGAAATCGTTGTTTTGATCAAAACGTGCCAGAAGAGATTAATAGAAAGCTTGTTGACCATTTGGCTGACATTAACCTTCCATACACCGAACATTCGCGTCAGCACTTAATTTCTGAAGGGTTTAGACGAGAGCATATCTTTGTAACAGGTTCTCCTGTTCATGAGGTGCTCAAGGATCACATGGAAGGCATTGAAAAGAGTCAGGTGCTTGATACTCTTGGTTTGGAGAAAGGAAAATATATAATTGTTTCCGCTCACCGTGAAGAAAACCTAGATAATGAGGAAAACTTCTTATCACTTATGACAGCGATAAATAATATTGCGGAGCGCTATCAAATGCCAGTCATTTATTCAACGCACCCACGTAGTAAGAATATGATTGAGAAGCGTAACTTCAAGTTCCATCCTCTTGTGCAATCGCTTCAACCATTTGGTTTCCTCGATTACAACAAGTTGCAAAAGGACAGCTTCTGTGTGCTATCCGATAGCGGTACCCTATCAGAAGAAAGTGCAATGCTCGGATTTACAGGCATCTTACTTCGCACCTCATCTGAGCGTCCAGAAACTCTTGACAAAGGGACATTTGTAATTGGTGGCATCAAAGGGCAAGATGTTGAGCAAGCAATTGAACTGGCAGTTACAATGTTTGAAAACAATGAACCAACCATCTTAGCACATGATTACCGTGACACAAATGTTTCTGTAAAGGTTGCGAAAATCATTCAAAGCTATACACATATTGTGAATAGATTTGTGTGGCGAAAACCATAATCATGTGATGAAAACCAAATTATCAGGCTGCCGAGAATGCAATCATTCCTCGGCGGTTTTTTTTGATGGCTATTCCAACGTCGATAGCGAATATTGGTTATCCAAATCTGTTCGGGATTTCATTTACAAAGAAACCCGCGAGTATCAAGAATATTTATTATTAGGGAATTCAAGTTAAAAATTACACTCCATTTTTAACTTGTTGAACCAGAAATAAGTGATTGAGAATTCGGAAGAATGCATTTTCAAAAAAAAGCTGTTTCTATAGTAATTAAATTATGTTAAATTTTTAGTAGAAATAAATGATCAGGGGCTTATCCATGAAAATTAAAATCGCATTCACATTTATCATTTTGACCATAATAATTGTTTTCGTCACGTCAGTCTGGACAACGATTTCGTCAGAGTCGCCGCCGCCCCTTAGTGAGCCTAAAGCAAAACCGTCAAATCCGTCAAATCCTTTACCAGAAATTAAAACTGAAGAGCCACCCAAACAAAAAATATTATCAGAAGCGAAAAAGCTAGAGCTCCAAAATGAAATCAGACAATATCTCATCCAACAAAATATCAATGGCACAGTTCTTGTTGGGCGAAAGGGAGAGATTTTGTTTAATGAGGGCAATGGCTATTCAAATATGGATACAATGGAATTGCTACAGCCTACAACCACTTACAGTGTTGGCTCTATCTCAAAATGTTTCATTGCCGTGAGCATTTTGCAACTATGCGAGCAGGGTAGCATGGCTTTAAGCGATCCTATCTCAAAATTCATTCCCGCATTCCCTAATGGTCAAAATATTACCTTAACACATCTGCTATCTCACACTTCTGGACTTTCACCGATTGAATGGAAGACGGAGATGACAACTTTAACCGACTTTCGAGACGCTATTATGAAAACCCCGCCACTCTATCAACCAGGAGCAAAATGGGATTACCAAGATGTTAATTACATGCTTTTGAGTTCTATCATTGAACAAGTTACTGGTCAAACTATTCATGATTACATCAATAATCATGTGTTTCAAAAAGCTGGCATGACTAGTACAACTTTTATCAAGCCACAGGGAGCTGGCATGACCTCAACCAGCTATGAGTTCAAAGACAATCACTTGAAGCCATTTAGTGGGTTTAATTACTACCTAGTACTAGGGAATGGTGATGTTGTTTCAACAACGGAAGATATGTATAAATTCGATGAAAGTTTAATGAATGGGAAGCTTATTTCTCAAAAAAGCGTCGAGGATATGCTTACGCCTAGATCTGATTCTACATACGGCTTGGGGATTTACAACAACAGCACTTACTTTCATAATCGCGGTGTACTTCTGGGCTGGGAATCCCAAAATCAATATTATTTGAAGGATCACATCGCTGTTATCATCATGGAAAACGTTCGAGTAGTTGGTCGAGACATTGGTGTTAGTGCAATAAATATTAGTGACATTACTCGAAAGTATTTCGAAGTTGAAGAAAATCTGGTGATGCCCTAATCTAGATTCTCACTATCAGTGAAAAAACAATTCACAAAAAAAGTTTGTTCGGAAATTTTCGCTTCGGAAATTTTTCATCTCGCAAGATCATCAAGAGCGTCAGATCGGAAAGACCAACACTAACAAAAAAATCGCACCTCTAAATGTTTGTGAGCATATCACATCAAACATTTAGAGGTGCTTTTTTACCTGCAGTGACAGTAGAGTCAATGAGTTTTGAGCGGAATCAAGATCACCTATATTAATCCGCTAAAACTTTCTGAATTCTTTCAATTGCCCAATCCAATTCCTCAGCAGAAATAACAAGTGGTGGAGCAAAGCGAATAACATTGTCATGGGTTTCCTTGCACAGAAGTCCCACATCTTTCAGTCGCTCACAATAAGGACGTGCAGCTTCTGTAAGCTCGACTCCAATGAAAAGTCCAAGGCCACGAACTTCCTTAATCTTCGGATTGCTGATTTGACGCAATGCGTTAGCAAGATACTCACCCTTTTCAAGTGAAGCTTCTGCCAATTGTTCGTCCACAAGCACATCCAAAGCTGCTATGGAAACCGCACAAGCTAATGGATTTCCTCCAAACGTGGAACCATGTGAACCTGGGTCAAACACACCCAAAATGTCCTTATTGGCAACAACGCAAGAAATCGGCATCACACCGCCACCAAGCGCTTTTCCCAAAGTGTACATATCAGGTTCAACATTCTCCCACTCGCAAGTGAACATTTTTCCTGTACGACCTAATCCACATTGAATCTCATCTGCAATAAACAACACATTTTCTTTTTTACACAATTCAGAAACCGCTTTCAAGTAGCCCTTTGGTGGAATCAAGATACCTGCTTCCCCTTGGATTGGCTCCATCAAAAATGCAGCAGTATTTGGGGTGATTGCGGCTTTCAAAGCTTCGATATCTCCATGCGCAATAATCTTGATGCCTGGTAAGAATGGTCCATATCCCTTCCGATAACTTGGGTCTGAGGACAATGAAACAGCAAGCATTGTTCTACCATGGAAATTATCTGCACAAACAATGATTTCAGCTTGATCTTCTGCAACACCTTTAACATCATATGCCCAACGGCGTGCAGCTTTGAAAGCCGTTTCAACAGCCTCCACACCAGTATTCATTGGCAGTGCCATTTCTTTATTCGCTAATTTGCAAATTTTCTCATACCAAGGTCCTAACTGATCATTGTGAAATGCACGAGAGGTGAGTGTTACCCGATCTGCTTGATCCTTAAGTGCCTGTACAATTTTCGGATGGCGATGTCCTTGATTGACTGCTGAGTAAGCACTAAGCATGTCGAGATAACGATTCCCTTCAGGATCCTTTACCCATACACCCTCTGCTTCAGAAATAACGATTGGCAGTGGATGATAGTTATTAGCGCCGTACTTCTTTGTCTGCTCGATGATTACGTCTGATTTTGTCATGTTAATCTCCCCTTTGTCATTAGTCACTTGAAGAAAAGCAAACACAATGAATAATGAATATTTATTCATTTCATTGTATTTTTTAGAATAATATTAAAAAAATTATACTCCAATATAATCGTTTCGTACAGAGGGTTTCCCCTAAAATAACGCCTAAATAACGCAAATACACTTTCTCATTAAATCAATCCTAGTTTTTTTAATCCAAAGAAAACGCCGTCTTCATCCACGCTTTTCGTAACCATTTTCGCATGCTGCTTAACAAAGTCTGATGCATTTCCCATGGCAACCCCAAACCCAACAGCTTGGAGCATCTCGATATCATTCATTCCGTCGCCAAATGCATAAACATTTTCCATATCGTATCCTAATGCTTTTATCATTTCATGAATTCCTCTTGCTTTTGAACCGCCTTTAGGCAGAACATCAATAGACAATTGATGCCACCGAACAAAGTCCAGATGGGGAATTGACTCCCGGTAGGATTGATCAAAATCCTCCCTACAGAACAGTAATGTTTGAAAGATATCCTTGTTTAGATGAAACTCCGGGTCAACCTCAGGTGTTGTCGAATGAATCGAGTCAAAGCTTGCAACAATTAGTGGACAAGCAAAAGTTGATTTCACCTCTTCCTCATTGACAAATGCCAAAGCATGGTCATTTTGTTTGGCGAATTGAATGAGCTGTGCCAACAAGTGAGGTTGAATGCTTCTTTTGTAAATCACACGATCATCATACACACAATATGCACCATTAAAGCTTATGTGACAATCAATTGCGAGTTCTGCGCGTAGCTCTTTATATAAAGAAGGACCACGACCTGTTGCGATTGCCACATGAACCCCTTTTTGTCGAAGCAGATCGATGGCTTCTTTTGTAGAATCAGGTACTTTCTTCTCATGATCTAATAATGTTCCATCAATATCTAAAAACACAATCTTTTTGCTCATCTCGTAACTCCCCTATTTCATTGTCTCTATTCTATATGCTTTCTATAAAGTTTTACAATTGTTTTTAGTAAAACTTGCAAATAGTCTTGCATTTGTGTAATGTAGAAGATGAATATATTGTTATCGGTCTGTTTAAGAACGATAAAATCGGGCTATGAATGAAATGCTGAACAATATAAATTTAGTTTAATTAGGAGTATACAATGCGATTTGTAAAGAATAATCAAGTTGCTGTTTTCGCGTTGGGCGGATTAGGTGAGATCGGAAAAAACACGTACGGTGTGCAATTTCAAGATGAAATCATTTTAATTGACGCAGGCATTAAATTCCCAGAAGAAGAATTGCTGGGGATCGATTATGTCATCCCAGACTACAGTTTCCTTGAAAAAAATGTTGATAAGATCAAAGGACTTTTTATTACACACGGACATGAGGATCATATTGGTGGCGTTCCCTTTCTATTGAAGAAAATGAACATACCGATCTATGGTGGTAAATTAGCTTTAGCAATGATTTCAAAGAAATTGGAAGAGCACGGCCTCCTTCGTGATGCCAAACTCAATGTGATTTCGGAAGGTGAAATTACGAAGTTCCGCAAAATGAGTGTCGAGTTCTATATGACTACTCATAGTATTCCTGATGCTTACGGTGCTGTCATCCGTACACCTCACGGAAACATTGTCCATACAGGTGACTTCAAATTCGATTTCACACCTGTAGGCGAGCCTGCCAATCTTACTAGAATGGCTGAAATCGGTAAAGAAGGCGTACTCTGCTTACTATCTGACAGCACTAACGCCGAGATTCCGAGTTTCACAACATCTGAACGCACAGTCGGTGTATCAATTAAAGAAATATTCCGCAAGATGGATGGAAGAATTATTTTCGCAACCTTTGCCTCCAACGTATACCGGTTACAACAGGTTGTTGAGGCAGCTGTACAATATGGGCGAAAAGTCGCAATCTTTGGACGTAGTATGGAAAATGCCGTTGAAATCGGTCTGCAACTGGGCTATATCAAGGCGCCAAAAGAGACATTTATTGATGCGCAAACGTTGAACCGCTTGCCACAAAATAAGGTTGTCATCCTTTGCACAGGCAGTCAAGGTGAACCTATGGCAGCTCTTTCAAGAATCGCCAATGGTTCACATCGTCAAATACAAATCCAACAAGGCGATACAGTTGTCTTTTCTTCATCACCAATCCCTGGCAATACACTCAGCGTAGCAAGAACCATTAATCTATTGTATAAGGCTGGCGCTGATGTCATTCATGGTAAGGAAAAAAAGGTTCATGCTTCTGGTCATGGTGGTCAAGAAGAGCAAAAGCTGATGCTTCGTTTGATGAAACCAAAATTCTTTATGCCAATTCATGGTGAATATCGAATGCAGAAAATCCATGCTCAACTTGCTGTTGATTGTGGTGTGAACCCTGATGACTGCTTCCTACTGAATAACGGTGATGTACTGGCACTAACCAATGATAGTGCCAAAATCGCAGGCAGTATCCCTGCAGGTGATATCTATGTTGATGGAAGTGGAATCGGGGACATCGGCAACGCTGTTATCCGTGATCGAAAGGTACTTTCAGAAGAAGGGCTTGTTGTTGTCGTAATCACAGTGAATAAGAATGACAATAGGATTGTTGCTGGACCTGACTTGATCTCTCGTGGATTCGTTTATATGCGAGAATCTGGTGAAATGATCAGCAATGCACAGTCCCAAATCCAAGCAACGTTGAAATCACATTTAGAAAACAACCCATGCAAGATCAGTGAAATCAAAAGTCAAGTAGTCGAAACATTGGCTCAAATCCTATATGAAAAGACAAAACGTCGTCCAGTAGTCTTACCAATTGTAATGGAAATGTAATAACAAGAAAGGCAAAGCCTCCAACTCATGAAAACAGTTCGGGGCTTTGCCTTTCTATTCACCACTTCAATTACGAATTGGAATAAATCCGCTTGAACAAACTTCTTATTCAATAAAAATCACCATAGAAAATCTCAAAAAATGAACTGCATCCCAAATGTTAGACAAAAAAGTCTTAGATTTGGGAATACAGTTCAAAACCAGATTTTCTATGGTGTTCTCTTTTCAAGAAGGTCGCCCCTCTTATTAATTCTCTCAGATTTCAAAGAAACA
Organism: Caryophanales bacterium; assembly: GCA_031554275.1. GTDB lineage: Bacteria > Bacillota > Bacilli > JARBTR01 > JARBTR01 > JAVBKB01. Next base: position 11,244 of record JAVBKB010000045.1, read on the forward strand.
ATGCCTATTAAGCTTTATCATCTCTTGAGGCAATATATTTTGAAAAAACAATATTCAGAATTACCCAAACCATAGTTCCTACAACCGCTACTGAAATGATGGCGACTCCATTTGAAAAATCCATCGATCTAGTAAAAAATAGGATAAATAATAATAGCACAAAATAAACTAGCGTTTCCAAAATCAATTTAATTAATTTATTCATCACGATACTCCTTTAATTAAGATAGCTTTTCACTTCATATTATCACAAAATTAAATTTTTGAATAGATACCCTGTGATGAGAATGGCGTCAGGATGGCTTGCGGTTGCTCTTTGAAATAACGAAATTATGACGAATAAATGCTAGCGGCGGAGTTGGATGCAAATGATAATAACCGTTCCCAAATTTCTTAATTCATTTGATTGGCTCACCATCAGAGTTTGTTTGCCAAAATAATTCCCTCACCATTTTATCTAGAATCAGGATTAGAAGTAAATTAACCCAAAAAGATTCAATCGCTCAAACGAGGATTGAATCTTTTTGTTGATGCACCTTAAATTCGTTCTTTTATTGTTGGATAAATTGCTGTGTCCAAATATGTTCTTCTGCATTAAAGCCAACACCAATTTGTGTAAATGATGCACTCATCATGTTCGCTTTATGACCTGGTGAGTTCATCCACGAGCTGACAACTGATGCAGCTGTTTGTTGACCCTGAGCAATGTTTTCACCTGCTGCTCGGTAATTTATCCCGAAATGGGTCATCATATTGAAAGGCGTTCCATAGGTTGGTGATTGATGCGAGAAATAGTTGTTTACTGCCATATCATTTGACTTATAACGTGCGCAACGAGAAAGCTCCCAATTCTCAGTTAATGGTTTAAGTCCTGCCTGCGCTCGCTTCTCATTTGTTAAGCGTACCACTTCATGCTCAATCGCTTTCAAAGAGTCAATATTTGGCACATTGACTTTATCTCCAGGGTAAATTAAATGTGGATTTGGAAATTGCGGGTTTGCTTTAATAATCTCGCTCACACCCATTTGATACTTGACAGCAATTTTCCACAAGGAATCATTTTTTTGCACAATATAAGTATCAGCTGCAAATACTGTAGTTGAAGAAAAACAAAAAACTAATAAAAACAATCCAAACTTTTTCAATGTCTCCACCTCCTTCTGCGAATGAGGTTATTATCTCCTGTTATTTATTTTTTATAAAAACAGATTGACGGATTTAAGTTCCAAGCATACAATATAGTTGAATGATTGTTCAACTGTTGATTAGATAGAAAACGAGGGATTACTTTGACTGAAAATTGTACATGTTGCGAAGCAAAAACAATAAATCCAAGACTTGATAACCACGATCATGGACACGATCACGATCATGGGCATGACCATAGTCATGATGCCGTTATGTCGAAAAAAAAGATTATCCAACTTAGTTTAGGGGTACTTTTATTCGTTGTTGGCTTGATTTTTTCATTAAACAAATGGTTAGAATTTGTCATCTTCTTCACAAGTTACTTGCTAATTGGTGGTGAGGTAGTACTTCTTGCCATTAGAAATATTTTGAAGGGTCGAGTCTTTGATGAAAACTTTCTGATGAGCTTGGCAACGATCGGCGCTTTTGCCATTGGTGAATTCGCAGAGGGCGTTGCAGTTATGCTCTTTTACCAGATTGGTGAATTCTTTCAGGGCACTGCATTACGAAGTTCAAGAAAGTCTATCTCGTCCCTAATGGACATTCGACCAGACTTTGTTCACTTGAAACAAGGTGATAGCTTCAATACCGTTCATCCCAATTTGGCACAAATCGATGATTTCTTTTTAATAAAACCAGGCGAGAAAATTCCATTAGATGCGGTTGTTGTCGAAGGCACTTCGATGCTGGACACCTCAGCTTTGACTGGAGAATCTGTTCCAAGAAAAGCGGAAGCTGGAGACGCAATATTGTCTGGCTCCATCAACTTAAGTGGCATTCTTACTGCAAAAGTCAGCAAACTGTTTGGTGATTCAACAGTATCAAGAATACTTGACCTTGTGCAGAATGCCAGTAGCAAAAAGGCAAAGACGGAACAATTTATCACAAAGTTCGCAAGATACTATACGCCTGCTGTCGTTTACTTTGCGCTTGCAGTAGCTTTCATTCCACCATTGTTTACGACAACTCCGTTTTCAGAGTGGTTGCATCGTGCCTTAATATTCCTTGTTATCTCTTGCCCTTGTGCGCTTGTGATCTCCATTCCACTTGGTTTCTTTGGAGGAATTGGTGCTGCATCCAAGAATGGAATTCTTGTAAAAGGCGGCAACTTTTTGGAAGCACTTAATAATGTGGATACAGTTGTTTTCGATAAAACTGGTACATTAACTAAAGGGATTTTTGCAGTCACAGATATTATTGTTGAAAATGGATTTACGAAGGAGTCATTACTCAGATACGCAGCCACTGCGGAGTTTTACTCAAACCATCCTATAGCGACATCTATCAAGGCAGCTTATGGGGACACAATTGATGACGCAACCATAATGGATTATCAGGAACTTTCAGGGCATGGAATTGAAGTGAAAATCGATGGTCATCGGGTACTTGCTGGTAACAACAAATTGATGAACAAATTCGAGATCGCTTACTCGGAGGTAGAACATTTTGGAACTATCGTCTATTTGGCAATTGACCAAACCTTCGCAGGCGCTATCGTTATCTCTGATGAAATTAAAGAGGATAGCCGTTCTGCAATCGAGAAGCTCAGAAAACTCGGGGTAAATCGCATTGCTATGTTGACTGGTGATAACCAAGCTGTTGGCCAAAGGATCGCTACTGAGCTCCAATTAGATGAAGTGCATGCCGAATTACTCCCAGATCAAAAGGTTGAAAAACTAGAACAAATCCGAGCCGAGCGATCTTCGGAAGGCAGCCTTCTCTTCGTTGGTGACGGAATTAATGATGCGCCAGTGTTGGCATATGCTGACGTTGGTGTTGCAATGGGCGGTCTAGGTTCCGACGCTGCCATCGAAGCTGCTGATGTGGTTCTAATGACAGACGAACCCTCAAAGCTTGCGCAAGCAATCCAAATTGCAAAGCGCACGAAACAAATTGTCTGGCAGAATATCGTCTTTACACTTGCTGTAAAAGCCGTCGTTTTGATACTCGGAGCGGGTGGCCTAGCGACAATGTGGGAAGCAGTCTTTGCTGATGTTGGTGTTGCCCTAATTGCCATTGTGAATGCAATGCGGGTCATGCGACATAATTATTAAGGGGACTCGAAGCAGTAATGTCTGGGTCTTTATATGAACTTGTGAACGGGGAAATTCTATAACCGTAATTTCGGCAAAATTTTGAATGAGGTAGATGAACATGAGCAACGAACTAATGAAATGCGATTGTAACGTCATCCATGAAGATGTTGTAAAGGCTGTAAAGTCAAAGATGCCAGCTGATGAAGACTTATATGATTTGGCTGAGCTATTCAAGGTATTTGGTGACACAACTAGAGTGAAAATATTGTGTGCACTTCATCAAGCTGAAATGTGTGTGTGCGATATTTCTGTCCTGTTGAACATGACCAAATCTGCTGTCTCGCACCAACTACGGGTGCTGAAAAACGCACGACTGGTTAAGTTTCGAAAAGAGGGCAAAATCGTTTACTATTCATTAGACGACGTCCATGTACAAGGGATCTTTGAAATGGGCATGACACATGTTGCTGAGTAGTTAATCCTAATTGTCGTTAGAAATCCGCTCACTCGATACAGACACAAAAAACATGGCTGCAAAATCAGATCGATTTTGCAGCCATGTTTGATTATCCAGAATTTTCAGCAGCTGGAGATTCTAAGTGCTGAGATAGTGAATATTATTTAAAAAGTCCTTTTGCTACAAGGAATACGTTCGAAGGCTTTTCTGCCATCCGGCGCATAAAGTAGCCATACCAGTCTCTTCCATAAGGCATGTATACACGGACAGTGTAACCATCTCTTACTAGTTGTTTTTGTTTCTCAACACAAATACCATAAAGTAATTGGAATTCAAATTGCGATGTTGGAATATTGTTTTCCTTTGCATATTGGATCGTGAAGTCAATTATTTTGTCATCATGTGTAGCAACCATTGTGTAGAGTCCATATTGTAAGTATTGAATAATTAGTTTCTTAAAGTTCTCATCGATATCATTTTTATTTGGATACGCTACTTCAGGTGATTCTTTATATGCACCTTTCACAAGGCGAATCATTGGTTTATATTGCTTTAAATCAGCTAAATCTTGCTCAGAGCGATACAAATATGCTTGGATAACTGTTCCCAGATTATCATACTCTTTCACCAATTGATGATAGATTTCGAATGTTTTTTGGCAATGCGCGTAATCTTCCATATCGATGGTAACATAAACATCATTTTCTTTCGCAGTGTCAAGTATCCAACGCATGTTCCTAAGTACTATCTCATCCGAAATATCCATTCCCATCGATGTCATCTTCAATGAAAGATGTGAATCGATATTGTTTTCGCGAATGGTTTTGATAGCATCAATGGAGCCCTGCGCCATCATTCTTGCTTCCTCTTCAGTATCAATAAATTCACCAACATAGTCCACAGTTACCAGAAGGCCTTCATCATTCAATTTCTTCATTGCACTTACAGCCTGCTCAATGGTTTCACCAGCAATAAACCTCTTTGCACCAAACTTAAGACCTACCTTCTTTGCAGAAGAATTCAATAACTTGTTCTTTGATAAAAATAGAAAAAAGTTCTTTGCTACCCCCATGATGGTCCTCCTAAAGTCTACTAGTATATAAAACTCTAACACCATTTTAACAGAAAATTTCGTAATAAGAAATTATTTTACTTGATTAACTATTATGAAATTTTTTGTGGATATTTATTGAAATGGTAGTTATTCTAAAGCAAGAAAATATTTTGCTTTTCCCATTCTTTGATTAATTCGGGTGGCCAGATCGAAGCCTGAACCTCACCGATATGTGCTTTATTCAAGAAGAACATGCAAATTCGTGACTGCCCAATCCCACCACCAATCGTATAGGGTAGTTTTCCATTCAATAGATCCTGATGATACGGTAATTCCATTCTATCCATTGCATTTGCCTTCTTCAATTGATCTAGCAATGCTGTCTCATCAACGCGAATCCCCATTGAAGAAACTTCGAACGCACATCCTAATACTGGATACCAGAAAAGAATGTCACCATTAAGTTTCCAATCATCATAGTCAGGCGCTCTTCCATCATGTTTCTTGCCATCACTTAAGTGATCACCAATTTGCATGAGAAAGACAGCTTTATGCTTTTCAGTAATAAGTTTTTCTCTTTCGTTAGGTGTTTTGTCAGGATACATTTGTAGTAACTCTTCAGTTGTAATGAAAGTAATTTCATCTGGAAGAAGTTTTTCTAATCCTGGGTACAGTTGATGAAAATGCGTCTCTGTTTCCTTAAACACACTAAAGATTTTCCGTACTACAACTTTCAGCATTTCTTCTGTGCGATCTTTTTTGTTGATACTAACTTCCCAATCCCATTGATCGACATAGATAGAATGAAGATGATCAAAGTCTTCATCACGGCGAATTGCATTCATATCAGTGTAGAGACCTTCATTAATTGAAAATCCGTATCTTTCTAACGCCACACGTTTCCACTTTGCTAAGGAATGAACAATTTCAATAATTTGATCCTTTATCCCTAATGCATCAAATGCCACAGGTCGTTCTTTTCCACTTAGGTTATCATTTAATCCCTGAGAAGAATAAACAAATAGTGGTGCCGAGACTCTAGTAAGATCAAGTTTCTTTGCAAGTGTGGCCTCAAAGAAATCTTTAATTTGCTTGATTGCTATTTCCGTCTCTCTTATAGAAAGCTTGCTTTGATAGTCTTTGATCTCGAACATTGATATCTTCCTTTCAAAATTCCGGTTTATTCATCGTCTTTTGCAAACATATAGACCTTATGATGGTAGCGAACACTGAAAATCAATCCAAGCGCCATCATGCTTCCCCAAAGCGAACTACCGCCATAGCTGATAAATGGAAGTGGAATACCCGTAATCGGTAGCATACCAATTGTCATGCCAATGTTCTCAAAAACATGAAATGTCAATAAACTTATTACACCTATACAGAGATAGGAATTATAATCGTTTTTCGTCTCGAGCGCTATCCTCGTCCATGTGAAAATCAACATGAAATAAAGAATGATAACAATACTTCCTCCCAGAAAGCCATATTCTTCACCAATCACACAAAAGATAAAGTCAGAATGCGCTTCTGGTAAATATACTTCTTTCTCAGTAAATCCCTTTCCAATCACTTCTCCAGAACCAATAGCCTGAATGGAGTGCCTTAACTGATAGCTGGCATCCGTCTGATAATTAAACGGGTCTTGCCAAGAATAGATACGCTTCAATTGGTACTTCTCGACACCAACTTTGCTCAACACTTCAGGGTGTTCAAGTACCAAATACATGAGTACAGACACAATGAGTGCGACTGCAGCAAAGATCGGGATGAGAATGCGCCAAGAAATACCAGAAACAAACATCATCCCAGTTAGTATTGCCAGAATCACCAAACCACTTCCAAGATCCTCTTTAAAAATCAAACCAAATGGAATGAATGTGATAACCACAAGTTTTAGTAAAAGCAACAAATCGGTTTTCAGGGTTTTGTTTTCATTTTTTTTATGGTGGCGATGGATTACATTTGCCAACATTATGATTAAGAAAACCTTCATAAACTCAGCAGGCTGAATCGAAAAACCTCCGAATTGAAACCATGCTTTTGCGCCATTTACTTTTCTAGCAATTGATTCAGGTGCAACAAGAAGAAACGCTTGTGTCGCAACCCCAAAGCCATATAAATACCAAGAGGCCTTCTTCAAGCGATCCGAATCAAACTGCATGACAACAAACGCAATTCCTAAGCCAATTGCCAAAAAAACAATTTGCTGTTTAAAAAAGTTTTTGTCATAGATAGTATTTTGTTGCGCACTATAAATCGCTAGCAAACCAATCGTTGCTAGAATGCCAACGATAAATAACTGACCATAATCAATCCGGGAAACCTTTTTTTGTTCTAATGACATTCTAATAACTCACCAATCAAATAAATTTCTTTAATTGTATTACATTTGTCTTTACAAGTGTATTAAAAATTATGACCAATGCTGGACCAAGAAACACTCCAACTAAACCTAATAATTCAAATCCAATATATAAACTCACCAAAGCCGCTAGAGGGGAAATCCCAATGTTGACTGATAACAACTTTGGCTCGACTATTCGACGAACTATTGTAACAAATAGGAAGACGAAGAATAGAATAAAAGCTGTTCGGTGGTCACCTAAGAAATATGCTATAAGACCCCATGGGACGAAAATCGAACCAATGCCAACTACTGGCAGGATGTCAAACAAGGTGATTAGTATTGACAGGAGAATCTTGAACGGTGCCCCAATAATTATCATCGTGATCAAAACAATGATGAAGGTCATCGTACTCAGAATGGTCTGTGTTTTAATATAACCAATCGTAGCTAATTTCAGCTGATCCCCAACAATGTGCAATTTCTTAGATGTATTATCTGATAGGAACGAGAGTATAAATTGTTTTACCTGCGGAAGCTCCACACAGACAAAGAATACTGCAATTAAGTAAATCAATAGCTTTAACAAAAATGCTGGCACGTCCTTAAGCATTTCGAAAATGCCCGTTGCAAATGTCTTTGCGAAATCATTTAGCAATGTAGGTAGACTATAGAGAAAGTCTTCAACTGGCTTTTGGACAGCCGTAGGCAAATTATCCGCAAATGTTTGCCATTGATTTGATATCGGTACAATCACTGACTGATAGAAATCGCTTGCCAAGCGGGGTGCGTTTTCAGATAGTAGCAACGCCTGCCCTGTCACAACAGTGACTAGGTAATAAACAATCCCTGCCATTAGCACGATATAAATGGTCATTACAATGAGAATTGCAACGATTCGATTCGTCTTAAATCTCTTCATTATTTTCTTGATGAAGCTTTCAAAAACAATTGCCGTCACAAAAGCAAATACAATTGGCAAACTATACGGAATAAGTAATATGATTAAGGCAGCAATGACACCTACAAAAATCCATTTTTTTAACAATGTGTTGCCCCCTTTTCGTTATCGGATTTCGATTCTCTGTCGTTTACGAATCCCTAGTTCTGTGAGATACTTGTCTTTTATTATTATGGCTATGAAAAGTCCAATATTATCATTCTAATTCAAAATGATAAAAATTACATTGATTTTTCAAAATTTTCTCGTATGATAGTAGAAGTTGCTGAAAATTCTTGAGATTTTTAGCATTATCGATTCAAACCAAAATTATTTTATAAGTAAGGAGAATGATTATGGATCCCTCACTAATCGCAATAATAATGGGGATTGTTGAAGGCTTGACTGAGTTTATTCCGGTATCTTCTACTGGACATCTAATTTTGACGGGCGATTTACTGAATTTTGTAGGTCCAAAGGCAGAAACCTTTGAAATTGTTATCCAACTTGGCGCTATCCTAGCAGCCGTTGTATATTACTGGAGAAGATTTCTTTCATTATTCAAATTCCAAATGGATAAATTCAATTTCGTACATGTGATTCTAGCAATGATACCTGCAAGCGTATTAGGACTACTTTTCCATGACAAAATCAAATCATTATTTAACGTAGAGATGGTATTCTATGCCCTTATCGCTGGTGCTATCCTAATGATAGTGGCTGATAAATTCGGGAAGAGAATCCGAGTAACCGCAACCAATTTGGATCAGCTATCGTATAGACAGGCAATCCAAATCGGCTTGTTTCAGTGCTTATCTCTTTGGCCAGGTTTTTCACGTTCAGGTTCTACAATCGCAGGTGGAGTACTTTCAGGCACTGACCACAAAACAGCTGCTGATTTCACATTCATTGTAGCTGTTCCAATGATGCTTGCAGCAAGTATTTTTGATCTTAAAGATATTGCTGGAACCCTGAGCTCAAGTGATATCCAAATGTATGTTATCGGCTTTGTGGTTTCATTTGCAGTAGCCTTACTCGCCATTGTGACATTTATCAAACTCCTGCAGAAATTAAAGCTAGCACCTTTTGCTTACTATCGTTTTGTGCTTGCGGCAGTAGTCTATTACTACATGATGTAGTGTCGATTTGTTTGAGGATACACCGGATTTTTATAGCAGAAAGATAAAGCCAAGTCTTTAAACTTAACTAGTTCTCAAGGATAATCAGTATTTCAGATTACTTTCCTCGCGTTCTGCTTTAGTTCAGAGACTTGGCTTTATCCTGTTTCCTATTAAAGTAGACTTGATACTAACGACAATTAGGATGAGAGTGAATTCTAGGTGGCGAATGGAAGGCAGTGCATGCTTGGTGTATGTTAGACTTGACTGACAAAGTGAGTTGGAATTCTCGCTACTCGCATTTGTATTTTCATCAGGAAATAGGATTATTTCTTGATCTGTGTCCGCAACCAGCTTTCAGCTTCTGCTATCGTCAGCGGCATTTGTCCCCAATGCTCCTGCCATACTTTTTCTAATAATTCCACTACAGGTGGGAGATTCAGCCTTGCCTTTTCTAATATGTTTTTATTCGCGAAAAGCTCTCTTGATGTAAATTTACCCAAGCATTGACCTTCATGAATCACAATTACTTCATCTGCCCACTCAGTTACGAAATGCATATCATGTGTGGTAACTATAATTGTCTTGCCAGCATCATGCAGTTCATTCATAATCCGAACCATTCTTTCTTTACCAGCTGGATCAAGGAATGCCATTGGTTCATCGAAAACAATAGTGTCAGTTTCAATTGCAAGTATCCCTGCAATTGTGACATATTTCTTCTGTCCATAACTGAGTTCAGAAGGATTACGATCTGCAAGATGGGTTATGTCTAGCAACTGTAAATAGTGATCTACACGTTGCATTGCTTCTTCCTTGGAGACACCAAATTGTAGTGGTCCAAATGCTACATCATCACGAACAGTGAGTGAAATAATCTGATCATCTGGATCTTGGAAAACGATCCCTACTTTTGATGTGAGCGCCTGCCGTAGCTTTTTGTCGATCAACTCACCCTGAAAATAGATTTCGCCCTCTTTAGGAGTGAACAATCCATTTAAATGAAAATTAATCGTTGACTTCCCTGCGCCATTCGGTCCAACAATTGCTGTTTTGCGATTTCGGCTAATTGTAAAAGTCATATGCTTCAAAACATCTAGCTGATCTCTTTGAAAACAAACGCTTCGAAAATCAAATAAATTCATCCGTTTACTCCCACTTTACTGAAGATTCTTACTCTAATTCGTGATTAGCTTTTCCAAACAAATTGAATGACAATTAGTAGCGCGATAATCAACACTGGCACTACTGCTTGTCTTATCGGAATCGATTCAGCCTCCACAAAAACTGTTTGTCCATTATAACCCCGACTAGCCATTCCATAATAAATGCGATCAGATCGCCCCATAGCGCGTGTGAACATGCTGCCAAGAACCTGACCAACAACTCGAACTTCTTGCAAATTGAAAATTTTCCTAGCACGAAAACCTTTACTGCGAAGACTCATTGACATATTCTTTATTTCAATTCGAAAAACATCCATAAATCTTAATGTGAAGAAAGCAAGTTCCACAAAAATCACAGGAACCTTCAGTTGCCTAAGCACCTTCAAAAAGGATACAGTCGTTGCTTGATAGAAAACGAATGCCAAGATCACTGCAACAAATAGTAATCTAATTGAATAAAGCGATGCTTTTTAAAGGCCAGTTTGGCCTTCAACAACTATTAGCATAAGTGCCGAAAACACAAAGAAAGGTAGAATAAACAACAATCTTTTTACAACATATCGCAATGGAACTAGGTAGCACAACAAGATCACAAACCCAATTAACAGATTCGTGATTGCAAGTGGAATTGATTTTGGTGTGACACCAATGATAATCAAGACTAGTCCAATAATGGCACGAAGTTTCAAAGTAGGCAGCTTCATTTGGTCTTCCTAATCAACTTCGCAAGGATTACAAATACAACTGCAGTTATCAGCACACCAATGATTCCAGCAACAATTGCGGACCAGTTCCCCGAAGCCCACGGAATCGCATAGTCAGAAAACGGTGCTTCTAGAATCGTCTTTGCCTTATCTAGTACACCAATATCTTCAGCTGTTTTCTCAAATCCATCAGGCATCGCAGAGGCTAATAGTGAAATAAATCCACCAATAATCACAGCAATTACTAGCCAAACGGCAATCCAAATTTTCTTTAGTGGTTTCCCATTCACTTGCTGTCTGCCAAAGTTTGATTTATAGGCGAATGGTAGGATCGCCATCGTAATAAGGCCTTCACCAATACCAATGAGCAAGTGCCATACAACAATTATAGTTAGTGCATTACTGAAACTCGTGACTTCGGAAAAGCCTAACTCAATACCAACCAGTACTGCTGTCGCAATAACTGATAGAAAGCTGGCAATAAATATGGAAACAGATTGTGGCGTTCTAACCTTTGTCAGAAATTTATATGTAAAGGCCGCCACCGCTGGCGCCAAAATCGCCATATTGAAAATGTTAACACCAAGTACTGTGATACCACCATCACCAAACAGTAATGCCTGTAAAGCTACAATCGTTGTCATAATGATTGTGGCTGGCCAAAACCCAAATAGAATCGCAGATAATGCCCCTCCGATTAAATGTCCTGATGCCGCTCCTAGTATAGGAAAGTTAATCATCTGCGCTGCAAAGATAAAGGCAGCCATAACTCCCATCTTCGGTATTGCTGATTGGTCAAAATCCTTTTGTACTTTCTTCACACCGATTGGTAGTATACCAGCTACCAATACACCACCCGTAATTAATACAGCAGGGGTTAGAATCCCGTCTGGAATATGCATTGAAACCCTCCTTAAATAGTCGCTACTTAGTTACTGGCGCAACGGTTAACTTACCATAGAAAACACCTTTCAATGGAATTAATCGGTCGCCCAGTTCCCTTAATGTTGCGGTCTTTCCTTTCACAACAATAATCTCAAGACAATTGTGATGATCAATGTGCAAATGTGTTGTTGCAAGAATTACTTCATGATAATCATGTTGAATTCGCATCATTTCATCAACAAGATGATTGTGGTGATGATCATAGAATAATAAAACCGTTCCGGCGACAATCTCGTCTCCTTTGGACCATCTATCCTGTAGTAAAGCGTCTCTAATCAAGTCTCTAACTGCCTCAGACCGATTTGAGTATCCCTTCGTTTGAACTAAAGCATCAAACTGTTGTAATAAACTACTCTCCATTGAAACGCCAAATCTTGATACCTTTGCTTCAGACATACCCATAGCTCCTCGGAATTTTCGTGTTACTTTCCTCTATGATTGTAACACATACCTGTTATTTTTCAACTTTTAAAAATCTTATCCAAAATAAAACCCTAGAAGTTAGATTTACTCGTCTAACTTCTAGGGCGCAAGATTAGCATAGTTGCTGTTTCCTACTTAATATTTGTTAACTACATCTAACTCAAATTCCTATGCTTTTTTTCTAAACAATTTGAATACCCAATTTTTAAGATTAGTCAGAGACTCATAAACCATTGGTACGATCAAAAGTGTTAGCAATGTGGAGCTTGTCAAACCGCCGATAACTGTAATTGCTAGTGTTTTCGAAATCATTGCACTACTCTCAAATCCAAGTGCTAACGGAATTAAAGCACCAATTGTTGCAATAGCAGTCATTAGGATTGGACGTAGTCTTGTGACACCCGCTTCAAGAAGCGATTCACGAACAGATAGCCCTTTCTTCTGATTCCGGATTACCCTGTCAATAAACACGATCGCATTTGTAACAACTATCCCGATTAACATCAGCATTCCAATCAATGATGTTGCTTCAATAACCTCGCCTGCTATAAACAAGCCGAAGAGTGCCCCAATCACCGTTAGTGGAAGTGCAAACAAGACTGCAAATGGTGCTAAAGCTCCACCAAATGTAAGCACTAAGATCAAATACACGATCGCAACTGCTGCTCCCATTGCAACAAATAATTGTCCAAAGGATTCTTCCATATCTAATTGTGCACCAGCCGCTTCAACAGAAATACCTTTTGGTAAATTTAAATCATCGATTTTCTCTTGAACTTCTTTCGATGCTTTTGTGATATCTTTGTCAGTTGGTGTCGCATTGACAGCTGCGTAAATCTTCCCATCACGTCTAGTAATTGTGTCTGAAGTTTTGCCTTCATTTACTGTAACGATATCTCCAAGTCGTACCTCAACACCCAATGGTGATGTAATTTTCTTGTTTTTAATATCTTCTACAGTTGTGAAGTTGTCTTTTTTGCCTTCAATATAAACTGAGAGTTCGTCATTATTTTCCTTAACCGTTGTGATCACAGGATGCTTTTGATTTGGATAAAGCGCCAATCCAATCTGTGCAGATGAAAGTCCTAGTTTAGTAGCTTTCTCCTGATCGACCACAAATGTGTATTCATCATACGCTTCTTGCATTGTTGAAGAAACATCCTTCAAGTTTTCATTATCGGTCATGATTTTTTCGATTGCATTAACCGTTTCTGTTAAATCAATCATTTTCGGTCCAAAAACATTGTAGGAAATAGTGCTTGTGCCACCCATTCCAAAGTTTGGTTCTTTCCAAATTCCAACCGCATTATCTTCTTTCAAGTCTGCTAATACTTGCTCTTTTTCCTTGGTAAAATTCTTTGAGTCTTTCTTATATTGTGCTGTCAAAATCGCGCTCTTATTGTCTCCTGGTGTAAATGGATTTTCTCCACCAGCAGAGATTTGGACGGATTCAACATCTGTTTTCTCTAAGAACAATTTTTCAACCTTTTGCACTGCCATGTCGACATCATCCAATGTTTGCCCTGGGTTTGGCTTAAACGTTACATAGATCATTTTGTCCGCTTCACTGCTCATCATGTTGGCACCTAAGAGGCCAGTAGCTGGTAGTGCGATACTCCCAGCGAACAAAAGAAGGACGATTACTGTTGGTATTATTTTATGTGATAATGACCAATCCAATATTGAACGATACTTCAGCGCAAGCTTGCTGTGTTTTCCTTCTTCATGAATAAACTTCTTAGATAGACCATTCTTGAAGAACATATGCGTTAACATTGGCACTACTGTAATCGCAATCAACAATGAAGCCAGTAATGCGAAAACAATTGCTAGTGCAAATGGTAAGAACATTTCACCAACCATACCGCCAACCAATCCCATTGGAAGGAAAACAGCGATCGTTACAAGTGTTGAGGACATAATAGGCTTAAATACTTGTTTCGTAGCTTCACGAATTAGATCTTTACCTGTTAATTGCTCGTTACGATTTGACATTCTTCTGAAAATATTTTCAATTACTACTATCGAGTCATCGATAACACGTCCAATGGCAACGGTTAAGGCACCTAAGGACATAATGTTAAGCGTTACATCCACTTGCTTTAATAAGAAAATGGCAATCAGTAAAGATAATGGTATGGAAACGATTGCGATTAGTGTAGATTTGATGCTTCTTAAGAAGAACCAAATAATCAATACTGCAAACAAAGCCCCGAATAATGCTTTTCCGATCATGGTCGACACTGAATCCTTTACTGGTGTTGCCATATCCATGATCTTGATCATTTCAACATCGTTATCTTTTTCAAACTTCTTAATTTTCTCTGCCACTTGATCTGCCACTTCAACTGTATTACCAGTTTGGGATTTCACAATTGCAAAGCTTATTGCCTGATCACCATTCGTACGTGCAATTGATTGAACTTTACCAACCTTTTCGACGTCAGCAAGTTCACCTAAAGTGATTGTCGGCATCATTAAAAGTTGCTCTTGTGTTGGTAGTGTAGTGCTACTTCCTTGTGCACTTTGACTTTGACCTTGACCACCAGCAGCTCCACTTACAGGGATTGCCGGAAATTTAATTGCCTTCAAATCCGGTAAAGTCATAATTTTCCCATCAATTACGACTGACTTCTCAGACTTATCTAGCTCCATCACGCCCAATGGGAATCTTGCAGTAGCACCTTGGATCATTTGCGTAGCCATTGTTTCGGTCAATCCATACATCGCTAGGAGATCTTGGTGGAATTTAATTTGAACTTCCGTTAATTGTTGACCAGTTACATCAGCGGATTGAACGCCTTCGATCCCTTCGAGCGAAGGCACAAGGTCTCTTTCCACTAACTCAGTAAGTTTTTCTAGTCCCATTTCTCCACTTTTGATACCATAGCCAAGAATAGGAATCTGGTCAAAGGTAAAAGTCGAGACAACAGGTGCCCCAACACCTTCTGGTAGTGGTGCTTTAGCAAGCGCATCATTAATTTCTTTAGTTGCTTTATCCAAATCTTTATCGTAGTCAAAAATAATTTGAACGGATGAAGCACTTGGATAGGATTTTGATTCGAAATTTTCGACTCCATTGATATTTTGAATTGACTGTTCAATTGGTTTGGTAACCTTTTCAGATACATCATCTGGAGTTGCACCAGGATACATCGTGGTGACAGACACCACCGGCAACTTAATGCTTGGCATCTGCTCCATCTTCATGGTAGTTCCTGCGTAGATACCTGCAGCAAGGATAATAAACGTCATAATCCAAACTGCAAACTTGTTTTTTAATACGAAATTAATAATACTGTTCATAATTCGCCCCTTATTATTGTACGGATTTTTGTAGATTCTTAAACTTGATGAAGACTTACAACTTAACCATCTGGATATACTCTCGATGACTATTTGTAAATCCTCCACTTTTTTAAACAATGTTACTAGCTTAACATAAGTTGAGTTGCATAAACAACTTCGCTAGTTGTACAAAACTCTAGGTCTAAAGACCTAGAATTGATCAATTCGCACCGCAAACTCAAGTTAATGAGTGTTGCTATGTAGCTACTTTATCTGAAAACTGATTAACCATTGTTAATCAGTTGTTATTGTTTACCCTTTTACTTGTTCATCAACAACTGCCTCAGATGAAACACTCAATCTATCCCGATATTCAACTCTTTTGATCACACATCCGGGTCCAATTATGATATTTTTCCCCCGAACAACATCTGCATAGGTTTGTTCAAGATAGATAATATCTGCTTCAACTTGATGAACATTTAACGTTACTTTTCTTGCAAATGGAAACTTGCTCCGCTTTACGGAAACTGTGTTTCCACCGATTTCATGAATCCGACTATTTTGGTGGTGTAATTTCATAACGATATCATCAGCTGAAAGTAACCCTTCAATCTTGCATATTCCTGTAGATTGAAATGAATCTACAGTAACATTTCCATCTGTTCGCAACTCACCCTTGTTATCGATTGAATCGCCTGACAGAAGAGAATTGGCAATCACTTGTCCTCTGATTTTGTAATGCTTCACATTTGAAAGCTGACGAATTTCTGCCTTCCCAGTTACTTTCAACAGGTTTGCTTTTAGCTTACCTTGTATTTCCACTTCTCCGACAATCGATACGACGTCAGCTGAAACATCACTATGGAATTTGGCAGTCCCCAAAATACTAATTTTGTTTGTTTCAATAGCCCCCATCACATTCGCATCACCTCGAACAGATACTTTCTCATAAGTACCACCTGATGCGCTTCCTGACCCATTTACAACAAGTTTATGTTCACTCATGACGACCCTCCATTTATAATTGCACGATTTTTTTGATTTTAGCTGCGTCGCTTTGTTTAAAGCTACCGCTGTATTCAACCAAATCAATATCACAATTTTCTCCAATGATTATGTCATGACCTCGAACTACTCTTGCCTTTGTATGATAAAGCTCTATCTCATCAGCTTCGATGATGTCTGCTTTAAAGTGTACGTCTTTAATGGCACTGATGATCTTCCCAAACAATTCAAGCTTTCTTTTCACGATAACTGATTGTCCACCGATTTCTTTCGCTGATGAATCCCATATAATCGTAATATCGATCTTGTCAGCACTTAGTAGACCATCGATGTCAAATTTCCCGTCGCCGACAAAGCTCTCTGCTTCACAGTTTTCTCCAACTGTTAGCATCCCGTCCAAACGAATGTCCTTTGCGGATAGATTTCCTGTGATTTTGCACTTTCCATCCACCATCATTTTCTCAGCTTGAAATGAATTCTTAATGGTCACCCAACCATCAATATCGGCTTGATCCACATTTACTTTACCAGTAATCGTTGAATGCCCATCAATATCTAGATACTTTGCTTCCACTTCGCCATCAATATTAGCGTGTCCCCCGATAGTAATGTTTCCTGCATGAATCTTACCTTGAAACTTGCAAAAACCATTCACAACAAGGTTTTCTGATGTAACATTGCCCGAAATAGATCCTTTTCCGTTGCAAGTGAACTGCTCACAATTAGTATCACCAAAGATTCTCCCATGGCCATTGATCTTAACGTTTCGATAATCACCACCAATTGAACTGTTATTTCCATTAACGATTAAATCGACAAGTTTCTCACTCATTTTGGTCGCCTCCCACAAGTTTTGCCTTCAATTGCTCGGAAATTGTTCCAAAACTCAAGTTCTTTACTATCTTTGTACCTGCTTCAATATAAATTGAATCTTGATTGGTCACTAAAATGCAGCTGGAGACGCCGAATTTACGAGTAAAAATAATCTCACAAAGTTGTGACCTCAATATGACCTCTTTGCCCT
>JAVBKB010000138.1:0-5773 GCA_031554275.1 Caryophanales bacterium
TTTAAAAACGGTCTTTCAAAAAACTCTCTGAACGGAACACAATGCACCGGGAAGATGATTTTCAGAAAAGCGATTGAGATGGAATTGATAAAAAAGAATCCTTCTGATTTTTCGTACATCCCCTCCCGAGCCGAGAATTCAGTTGACAGAACAAATGGGATTCCGAAATTTCTCGAAAAAAATGAATTATCAAAATTTCTTAACACATCGAAAAACTCGGGATTATATTTGGATCATGAAGTATTCACCGTTTTATCTTACACAGGTTTGAGAATCGGAGAATTACTTGCTTTGAAGTGGTCGGAGATTGATTTTGAAAACGAATCTTTAAAAGTAATAAGCACCTACTATAATCCCGATGCAAAGACGGAGACCTATACGCTTTTGAGCCCTAAGACCGCCAGGTCGAAACGCGAGATCGGTATCACGAAAAACTTAGTCAAAATATTAACTGACTTAAGGAAAGAACAAAATGTTCTGAAGATGAAACACAGAAATCAATATCATGATATGGATTTTGTTTTCACAAAAAGAGAACACGGTTTCCACGGGTATCCATTTGTACACAGGAATATCGCCGATCGCATGAAAAGGCTACTTTCGATTGCTGACATTAGTGACGATAGCAAAAAACTCACACCACACTCTCTGCGACACACGCACGCATCGTTGCTCGCGGAAGCAGGAGTAAGCTTATTCGAAATCCAAGAAAGATTAGGACACAGTGACGACAGCATAACAAGGGAAATATATTTGCACGTTACCAAAACAATGAAAAAAGAAGCTGTCCAAAAATTTGAGCAATTAATGAATATCTTCTGATGTTACCTTTTTGTTACCTTTAAAGCGATCTTACCTTATAAAATCTCTAGAAACCTCGGTCGATACAACGTTCTATTTTCTAACTTCCATAATGATCGGCATCAGTAGTGGACGTCGTTTTGTTTGGTCATATAAGAAGGTACTTAGTTGATCACGAATTTCTTGCTTCATCACAGACCATTCAAAGAAATCCTTGCTAATTTTCTTCTCAACAATATCTTTCACTATCTCTTTTGTTTTGGCGATGATCTCTTCTGACTCTTTCATATAGATAAAGCCTTTAGTCGTAATTTCAGGCCCCGCTACAATTGATTTTGTGGCACGATTGATGGAAACGGTTGCAATTAGGATGCCATCCTGTGACAATGCTTTACGGTCTCTCAGAACAATACTGCCAACATCACCTATCCCGATACCATCAACTAACACATTTCCTGCTGTTACTTTACCAGAAATATGCAGACCATTATCATGTATCTCAAGTACCTCACCATTTTCTAATAATACAACATGATCCAATGAGAAGCCTAATTCATTCGCCATCTTTTTGTATGCCACCATTGATTTATAATCGCCATGGATCGGCACCAAATATTTAGGACGTGTTAAATTAATCATCATTTTCAATTCTTCACGACTGCCATGTCCTGAGACATGAATTTTGTTTTGTCCGAAAACGACCTCAGCACCTAGTCGAGTGAGAATATCGACTGTCTTAGTCAACAATAGCTCTCGTCCGCTAACTGGCGTTGCAGCAATCAGGATTGTATCGTCCTTGTGAATGTTGATCAATTTATGTTTTTGTAGCGCCATTTTCTGTAAAAATTTAAATGGTTCCCCTTTATCACCAGTGGCTAGAATGACAATTTCATTGTCAGGATACTTCATGGTTTGATTGATCGGAATAATAAGGTCTTCAGCCACACGTAAGAAGCCTAATTCCATTGCAATATGGTAAACAGTCTCAATACTTTTCCCTAGTACTGCTACCTTTTTGTTACTTTGTGCAGCTGCATCAAATACATACTGTAAACCACTAATATTAGATGCAAAACACGCAACGAAGATTCTTCCTTTCGCTTGAAAGAAGCATTCTAATAGGTTTGCAACAATGCCTGATTCGGAAGGTGTAAAGCCTGGTCTCTCTGCGCCATTGCTTTCTGAAAGTAAGCAGAGAACACCCTTTTCACCAATCATTGCAATCTTTCCGATCTCTGTTTGATAGTTTTCATGGGCGGATTGATCAAATTTATAATCGCCTGTATAAACTATTGCACCATCTTTGGTATGGATCGAAATGCCTAGCGAACCAGGAATGCTATGATTTGTTTTGAAAAATGTGAAATGGATATCGCCAAATTGGATCAATGCACTACTATCAATTTCAATATATTTCGGCTTCAACTTATTATTGATTTGGTTGACACTAGCCTTAACAAGTTCAAGAGTCAGCTTAGAGCCATACACAGGAACATCTAGTTCTTTCAACAGGTACGGTACTGCTCCAATATGATCTTCATGACCATGTGTTAAGAAAATCCCTTTGATTCTACTCTTATTTTCAACAAGATAGCTAATATCAGGAATCACATAATCAATCCCAAGCATTTCTGTTTCCGGATACATAATGCCCGCATCCAAGACAAAAATTCTTTTGTCGATCTCAACTATGTACAAATTCTTCCCATATTCGCCTACACCGCCAAGCGCGATGAACTTAATTTGATGATGAAACTTTTTACTCATTTCTATTTCCTCCACAATAATAACTGCTATGATATCTTGTTTCCTGATAAATATTAAAAGGAATCAGCGAAAATCCCAGCCTGCTTTGTCAGTCAAGTCTAGCATACACTCAGTAAGCCTCACTTTTTCTTTCGCAGCTAGTAAATCCTCTCATTTCTACTTTAGGTAATATCAAAAAACAGATAAACATTTACGAATAACTAAATGTTCAATTCACGCTCGATTATATTTTATTCATCTATTATACATCATAAATTAGAAACAGCAAAAAAACAGAGGAAAATAGTTTTAAATGATTATTTGATGTTTTTAAAAAAAGACCCTCAGAATCACAAAAGAGCAGTGTAGCTATGCGACACTGCCCTACCATTTGAAATATTCACAGGTGAAACCCAAATCTCAGTTTCACAATAATGATTTAACGATTTCAGTTTCTGACTCGGTCAGAGGCAAAAGTGGTAAGCGAACTCCCCCAACATCGACCCCAATTAGGTTGAGCGCCGCCTTCACTGGAGAAGGGTTTGGTGCGATGAACATTCCTTTCATAATTGGTAGTAATTGTTGATGAAGTTTGGCTGCCTTCTCAATGTCCTTGTTACAAAAGGCTTGCACCATTTCTTGCATCTCATTACCAATAACATGAGATGCCACTGAAACGACACCAACCGCACCAACTGCTAGTGCAGGAATGGCTAATCCATCATCACCACTGTAGAGAAAGAAATCGTCAGTTGTGCCTGCAACTATCTCAGTCATTGCGCCAAGATCGCCACTTGCCTCTTTGACAGCAACAATATTAGGCACTTTGGATAATCGGATAACAGTACTTGGTGCAAGATTGGTACTTGTACGACCTGGTACATTGTAAACCATCACTGGCAAATCCACTGTTTCAGCGATGCACTTGAAATGCTCAAATAACCCCTCTTGATTAGGCTTATTGTAGTATGGTGTAACAAGCATGATTCCGTCCACACCTGTTTCAGCTGCTAGCTTTGTTAAGTCAATTGACTCAGCAGTATTATTACTTCCTGTTCCTGCAATAATCGGAACTCGCTTATTGGAGATTTTCACAACATGGCGAAATAAATCGAGTTTTTCCTCAGTTGATAATGTTGGCGACTCTCCAGTTGTACCAGAAACTACAATTGAATCGCTACCATTAGTAATTAGATGCTCAACCAAATTGGTTAGTTTTTTGTAATCAACACGTAATTCATCATCAAAAGGTGTTACCATTGCAGTTGAAATTCTACCGAAAATCGCCATCTAGTTCTCTCCCCTTTTCAATTCTTTATGTCTATACCATAACTACATTAATTCTGGCTGATCGATCACTTCTGGACCAAGATACAACTGGAAAACTTCGTGTAAGGCATTGATTGCATCTACTAGATCACTTTCTTTTACAAGCACCCAAATTGTTGTATGACTATCTGCCGATTGCAAGATTTGTATCCCCTTTGATGCGAGTGGCGTGACCACCTTTGCGGTAACCCCTGGAACACCAGAAATACCAGCACCTACAACGGAAATCTTTGCGCAACTTCTTTCAATTTGCGGATCATAACCTAGGTCGCGCAAAATCATTTCTGCTTGGTCAACATTTGTACTTGCCACCGTGAACTGCAACCCATTTGGATAGATGTTGATAAAGTCAACATTGATTCCTGCGTTCGCCATCGAATTGAATACTTCTGTTTGCAAATTGAATTGATTTTCTTTTGCTGAAAGCTTGATTTGAGCAATGTTAGATAGATGAGCAATTCCTGTTACAAGTCGCTCATTGATTTCCAGCCCTCTTGTTTTCTCAGTTGAAGTAACCAAAGTACCGACTTCCTCAGTATATGTGGAACGAATACGAATAGGAATATTTGCTTGCATCGCAATCTCCACTGCACGAGGATGAATAACCTTCGCACCTTGATAGGCCATATTACAAACCTCATTGTAAGAAACAATCATGATTGGTCGCGCCTGATCCGTAATCCGTGGATCTGCGGTCATGACACCACTGACATCTGTAAAAATATCAATAAACTCGGCCTTAACGGCAACACCAAGTGCAGTCGCAGAAGTATCACTTCCACCACGACCAATTGTCGTAGTATCTCCGTATTCATTAATACCTTGGAAACCAGTTACGACAACAATATCGACCAATTCTAACTCATGCAGAATTCGCTCAACATGCATATCGATGATTTTGGCATTTTTGAACTCAGACGTTGTACGAAACCCTGCCTGTCCACCTGTAAAGGCTGATGCCTTTAATCCATTTTCAGCTAACATATTGGCAAAGACAACTGCTGAAATCGTCTCACCACAAGCCATTAGCATATCTTGTTCTCGATTAGAAACCACAGACTTTTCTCCGCCAATTAACGAAAGCAGAGTATCTGTGGCATAGGGATCACCGATCCTCCCCATTGCAGAAACCACAACAATTACCTTATATCCTTCTCCGCGTGCTTTTCTAATGTGTTTTAAAGCATTTCTTCGACCTTCATCATCTTTTACTGAAGTTCCACCAAACTTTTGAACAATAATCTTCACAATTACACCTCATAATTTTCAAGAAAGCACGTCTCTATATAATAATTTGAATAATTTAAACAATCCCAAGTCGAACTAGACTCTGCGCTATTTGCACAGAATTCCATGCCGCCCCTTTTAATAAGTTATCAGAAACAATCCACAAATGGAAACCTGTTGGCTCGTTTAAATCTTTTCTGATACGACCAACAAATATTTCGTTTGATCCAACGCATTGATGTGGCATTGGATAAAGCTGTGAAGCAGGATCATCCTGCAAAGTTATTCCTGGTGCATCTCTCAACAAACTTTGAACATCTTCAATTGTCGCGATATCCTCTAACTCAATGTACACCGATTCCGAATGACCAATATCAATCGGAAGTCGAACACAAGTTGCGGCAACATGCAAATCTGGTAGATGCATAATTTTCTTTGTCTCGTTAATCATTTTCATTTCTTCAAGCGTGAATCCATTCTCATCAAATGTATCAATTTGTGGTATGCAGTTAAAGGCAATTTGATGATGCTTTTCCCCACTCTTCACAGGTAGAACCATTGGTTCAAATGATTCGTTATTAAGCACCGCTTTTGTCTGGCGCTCCAATTCATGTATCGCAGCAACACCTGCACCAGAAACAGCTTGATATGTTGAAACAACAATCTTCTT
>JAVBKB010000226.1:0-10470 GCA_031554275.1 Caryophanales bacterium
GACCAAATTCGATTCCAACAGATAAGTTCATTAAAGTACCAAATAAAGTGAAAGTAGTAACAGGTGATATTGTTGACTATACACTGAGCAATTTCCATAATAGAACTCCAGGGACTATTACAGAGTACTCAGTTACTGACAATCCACCAAGCGGATTGACTTTTATCAAAGGGTCGCTACCAGCATTTACGAATGGTGAGGGGTTAACTTATCAAGTTCTTTATTCAACAAATAAGAGAACAAGCCAGGTAGTTAATGGAAGTGTAGACGCGAGCAAGCCGTTTGATTTTGACGCACCAAAACTATCTAATGGAGAGTACATTACTGAAATCAAGATTTACTTTGCTGCTGCTCCAAGAGGATTTGGATTAGGTGATAAAATCACCTATAGTTTCAAAGTTTCTGAGACTGGTAACTGTGTGTCTTTAATAAACAAAGGTAAGGTTGAATTTAATTACGATGGCAAACATTATGAATACGCCAATGAAAATGACAGTTCAATCTGCGTCAATGGTGTTCTTATTCCAAAAACAGGAGAGAACACGAGCTCTATGATATTCCTAGTCATACTGGGATTATCTACCCTAGTAGTTAGTTTCAGACGAACAAGTAAATCGTAGCATCAAAAAACAAGAATAGGAGTGGTGAAAACCGCTCTTGTTCTTGTTTTTGAAAGTGTTAGAGCCTAAATACCAAACAACACCACACTGCCAAATATTTAGCGTTGTGGTGTTGTTTTTATGAGAATATAAGGTTTTTGTTTTTTGTTTTTCGGTTTTTACAAGTTATTTCACATAGATCGTTTTTTCCGCCTTCGGAATGACTTTCCCGATTTGTATAGCTGCAGGTAATTGCTTGCAGTACATATCTGCTTCTTCCTTATGCATTGCGAGAAGAAGTCCACCAGACGTGACTGCATCGCAAAGAATCAGTTGTTCGGTTTCATCGATTTCTGATGAAAATGATAAGTGCTCCTGCAACCATTTGTAGTTTGCTCTAGTTCCACCAGGAATTGCTCCCATTTCTGCTAGTTCTTTTGTTTGTGGCAAAAGTGGTACTTTATCAAGAAGGATTTCTATGCTCACGTCACTGCCACTTGCCATTTCATAGGCATGTCCTAGCAGGCCAAAACCAGTCACATCTGTCACAGCAGTTGGGTGAAAATCTGCTGCCACTTCCGCTGCTTCCTTGTTTAGAGTAGCCATTGTTTGCTCAGCAAGATGCTCAAGCTCTTTCGACACAAGCTGTTTCTTAATCGCAGTTGTTACAATACCGATCCCAATTGGTTTTGTGAGAATAAGAATGTCACCAGATTTGGCGCCAGTATTCTTCCAGACATTTTTTGGATGAACAATCCCGGTTACAGACAGACCGAATTTAGGTTCTTGATCATCAATTGAGTGACCGCCGATAGTGATAGCACCTGCTTCATGAATTTTGTCACTTGCACCACGAAGAATTTCCGCTAACACATCATGACCAATCTTTTTAATTGGGAAGCCAACTATATTTAAAGCTGTTATTGGTTTTCCGCCCATTGCATAAACATCGCTCAAAGCGTTCGCAGCTGCGATTTGGCCAAAGCAATAGGGATTATCCACAATAGGTGTGAAATAGTCTACTGTCTGCACGATAGCGATGTCCTCAGTCAATTGATAGACACCAGCATCATCTGAATGCTCATTTCCGACAATTAAGTTCGGATTGGTAGGGTTTTTGGGTAATTGACGCAAAACTTGCGCTAGGTCCTCAGGACCAATCTTGCAACCTCAACCAGCCTTGGTTGAAAAAGACGTCAGTTTGATTTCCGACATTTCGCCACCTCATTTCTATCTTTAATTGTTGCAATTATACATCTTTAACTGTTGCACCATAATCTAAAACTGTTGCAATCATACATCTAACCTAAAATACTGTAAATCTTTACTCCCATTATAATTGATTATAAGGTAAAATGTTTATACATATTTTTTGAAATTTAAAGATAGTATTTCCTTTCAGGAGAATAAGTTATGATGCAGGAATACCTTAAGCTTTTACCAGCTATTCATCATTTGCAAAAACATGCGTCTACGCAAAAGCTTATGAACAAGCACCAAATTGATTTAGAAACGATTACGATTTATTTGAAAGAACATCTTGCTTTTATTCGTAATATTATAATAAACAATCAGTGGTCAGGTATCGACCCGAGATCGCAGAAATTCTATAGGCTTTATTTTTCTAATGTGAATCTAATGCTTAAAAAGCAGTTTTTGTCGCCATTACAGCCTGTGATTAACGCATCAGGCACAGTATTGCACACAAATTTAGGAAGATCACGCCTGAGTGAACCGGCTATTGCGGAAGTTGTTCGAGTTGCCCGAAATTACTCGAATCTAGAAATGGAGTTATCGTCTGGGAAAAGAAATTCTCGTCATGAAATTGTTGAAAACCTCTTGAAAGACCTGACTGGTGCTGAGGCAGCAATGGTTGTGAATAATAACGCAGCAGCTGTTTATTTGATTCTAAAAGCATTGGCAAAAAATAAAGAAATTATTGTCTCTAGGGGAGAATTGGTTGAAATAGGAGGCTCTTTTCGAATTCCAAATATTATGGAGGAGAGTGGGGCTAAATTACAAGAAGTTGGCACTACGAACAAAACAAGATTGAAGGACTATGAGAATGCCATCAATCACGAAACTGCAATGTTGATGAAGGTTCACCGCTCCAATTTCGAGATAACTGGTTTCACTGAATCAGTTGAAAGAGATGAAATTTGTCAGTTGGCGGAAGCTCGGCAATTAATCAGTTATGAAAACCTGGGTAGCGGAACACTATTTGATTTCTCACAACAACGAATCGGACATGATGTGCCAGTGCACAAAGTCATTGCTTCGGGTGTGGATATTGTGTCCTTTAGTGGCGACAAGTTATTAGGTGGACCACAGGCTGGGATTATACTTGGGAAAAAGTCTTTAATAGATAAATTGAAAACTCATAGTCTCGCAAGAGTTTTACGAGTCGATAAATTAACATTAGCAGCCCTGTCAGCAACATTAATAACATATAAAAAGGGTACTGCAGCAGTGAAAGAAATTCCCACTATTCGCGACATTATTATTTCAGAGGAAGAGATTAAAGACAAAGTGAAGTATTTTGTGAACGAACTTTGTACCCAACACTTAGATATTCAGTTGTATTTAAAGCGTGGAAGATCCACAATTGGTGGTGGTACCATGCCAGGTGTAATGATACCAACAATTCTTGTTGGGTTCAGTATTAAAGGTTATTCAGCTGCAGAAATCTACAAAAGACTTTGTGAAAATCGAATTGCAATTATCGGAAAGGTCCATCAAGACACTTTCTGGCTCGATTTTCGAACTGTGGATGTAAAAGATATTACTACTATTGCCAAAATCATAGAAATGGAATTTTCTACAACTAACGAGTCTGTTGACCAATAAGGTAAATATTTATAACGGGTTTCACCAATAGTAGATTCATAAAAAAGTGATTTTCATGATTTTAGCTACTTATGGCATTTTTTAAAAATGGAACAGTTTCACAATTGCATAACTATAATTTTCCGAATTTTAAGAAATGCGATTTTCACAATTGCTTAGTTATAATTTTCACCATAAACGCCGAATGATTTCAGCAGATTAGTTGAGTTTTACGACAAAATTGTTGTAACAGATATTGTCGATGAAATTGACTGCATTTTATTAACCGCTTATACTGATTTCACATCAATTGATAAGGAAGAACCCAATGATAGAAAAAACATTACGAATAAATCACTTGTTTGATTTTTATCAGGTGTTGTTGACAAGTAAACAACGTGCCTATATGCAGGATTATTATGAGCACGATTATTCGCTTGCTGAAATCGCTGAGGATAATTCTGTTTCAAGGCAGGCTATCTTTGACAATATTAAGCGTACAGAACTGGTTCTAGAAGATTACGAAAATAAGCTACATCTTTTTGAAAAATTTCAACAGCGACAATCATTGTTTGAACAGATGAAGCACGAAAAAGATGTTGCTAAGATTCACCAGTATTTATTAGCATTAGAAAAAATCGATGAAGGGTTTGGAGACTAATGGCATTTGAAGGATTATCAGAACGTCTACAAAAAACGTTAAGTAAAATAACTGGCAAAGGGAAATTAAGTGAGACTGACGTCAAAGAAATGATGCGAGAAGTGAAGCTTGCTTTATTAGAGGCGGATGTTAACTTCAAGGTTGTTAAAGACTTTGTCAAGAAAGTTGAAGAAAGAGCGGTCGGACAAGAAATCATGAAGAGTTTAACACCTGGTCAACAGGTTGTTAAAGTTGTTCAAGAAGAATTGACTGAATTAATGGGTGGCACGCACACACAAATTGCCGCTAATCATAAGCCGCCTACAGTTGTGATGTTGGTTGGATTGCAAGGTGCCGGTAAAACCACAACAATTGGAAAACTAGCACTACTTTTACGGAAAAAACACAACCGAAAACCATTATTGGTTGCAGGGGATATTTATCGACCAGCGGCAATTAAACAACTTGAAACATTGGGTAAGCAACTTGGAATGCCAGTATTTACTTTAGGTGACCAAGTAAGTCCAACTGAAATTGCCAAACAAGCTATTGCCAAGGCAAAAGAGGATCATTTGGATTATGTTCTGATTGATACAGCAGGTCGATTGCATATCGATGAGACACTGATGGGTGAACTCACAGATATTAAGTCAGCGACAAATCCAGCTGAAATCTTCTTAGTAGTGGATGCAATGACTGGTCAAGATGCGGTTAATGTTGCTCAGAGTTTCAATGATCAACTTGATATTTCAGGCGTGATTTTGACCAAATTAGATGGAGATACTCGTGGTGGTGCAGCGCTTTCCATTCGTGCAGTTACGCAGAAGCCAATTAAGTTTGTGGGTATGGGCGAAAAGATGGATGCGCTAGAACCGTTCCATCCAGATCGGATGGCATCTCGTATTCTTGGCATGGGTGATGTACTCTCTCTAATTGAAAAAGCCGAATCAGAAATGGATGAAGCACAGGCGCGTGAAATGGAAAAGAAAATGCGCCAAAACAGCTTCACATTGGCAGATTTTCTTGAACAAATGGGACAAATCCGCAAAATGGGTGGCATTGGAGACATTCTTAAAATGCTACCTGGCATGGGAATGGGCAAGATGAAAAATTTAAATAATGCTCAAATTGATGATAAACAGATTGATAAGCTTGAAGCAATTATTCGCTCTATGACAAAGAAAGAGCAAGAGGATCCGAAACTCATCAACGGTAGACGAAAAATTCGGATTGCAAAGGGTAGCGGCACATCAGTACCCGATGTTAATCGCCTATTAAAACAATTTGAAGAGTCAAAAAAAATGATGAAACAAATGACTGGAATGATGGGTGGCAAGAAGAAAAAAGGCGGCTTCAAAATGCCGTTTTAGTCTAAATCGGAACGATTTAGGAAGTAAAAGGGACAGCACAGGTGCCCGTTTTGGTCTAACCAAAGGTTAGAAACCAAAAGGGAGAGAACAGTTTGTCTAAGTTCTGAAAGAACTTAGCAACAAACCACTTATGTCTGAGCGAAGCGAAGGAACAACCCACTGCGCTGTTTTAGTCTAAATCGGAACGATTTAGGAAGTAAAAGGGACAGCACAGGTGCCCGTTTTGGTCTAACCAAAGGTTAGAAACCAAAAGGGAGAGAACAGTTTGTCTAAGTTCTGAAAGAACTGAGCGAAGCGAAGGAACAACCCACTGCGCGTTTAAGTTTAAGGAGTTGTAAGAGTTTGAGACAGTATATTATTTTTGATTTGGAAGCAACCTGTTGGCCAGGAAAAACAAATCAAACAAATGAAATAATCGAGATTGGTGCGGTCAAGCTTGACGAAAGTGCGAACCAGCTTAGCTCTTTTCAAAGTTTTGTCAAGCCAAGCAAGAATCCTTTGCTTTCTGATTTTTGTAAAGAGCTTACTCATATTTCGCAGGACCAGGTGGATGATGCGCCTTGCTTTAGTGAGGCAATGATTCAGTTTGAAAACTGGATTCAAGCTGGAGAGTTTGAGGAGACTTTGCTACTTAGCTGGGGAGATTACGACCGGAATCAGATTGTGAACGAGTCCAGAGTGAAGAATTATCAAGGTGATATCCTCAAGCTTTTGAAGCACCATGAGAACTTGAAGAAAAGCTTTGCAGTAATCAAACAGGTTAAGCGGTGTGGAATGGCAAGAGCATTGGAAATAATGAAAATCCCACTCGAAGGCACACACCATCGTGGGATTGATGATGCAAAGAACATTGCCAAAATCTTTAAAGGTATTTACCCGAAATGGTGCGCAGTCGACATTAATGCACTGTTAAGCGAAAATACTTGACAAGCTGCTTTTATTTCGATATGATACATTTTGTTGAAAAAAATTTTATAATTATCTATCGGAGGAATTATTTCATGGCAGTAAAAATTCGTTTAAAGCGTATTGGATCTAAGAAATCACCTTTCTATCGTATTGTTGTAGCTGATTCTCGTGCACCACGTGATGGTCGCGACATCGTAACATTAGGAACTTACAATCCGTTAACTGATCCTGCAACAGTTAAGATTGATGAAGAAGCAGCATTAAAGTGGATGCATAATGGTGCGAAGCCATCAGATACTGCACGTAGCATTCTTTCTCATCAGGGAATCATGAAGAAATTTCATGAGTCTAAATTGAATAAGTAATGTGGGCTGATATGGAGAATTTAATCCTTTCTATTGTGAAGCCATTAGTTGATCATCCTGATCAAGTTACTATTTCAGTTGATGATTTTGATTCGAAAATCATCTACACACTGCATGTACATGATGATGATATGGGAAAAGTTATTGGTAAACAGGGTCGGATTGCAAAAGCAATTAGAACACTTGTTTACGCAGTGGGTTCTAATATGCCAAAGCGCGTTATTTTGGAAATAAGTGAAAAGTAAATGAATATCGTTTGTTTGAAGTGTAATTTCAAACAAACGGTATTTTTTGTTAATGTGCGATTTTTACTATGTAGTTTTATCAATTTGATATATTATTAGAAATAAAAAACCTAAGGTGATCAAATGAAAAAATTGACGTTCGTTTTAATGCTTGCAGTAATTCTCCTAGTTGTTGGTTGTTCAAGCAAAGAACAGAATACCACCGGCCTAAAGGAAACTGAAATAAATAATGATGCTTTCAAAACACTTTTCCCAGCGCAATATGCTAGTTATCAGCAGAATACCGAAATGTCGGATACGAAGTATGCCGGCTCTGAAAATCGCAGTAAGTTTTCAAGCGATAAGGAACCATACCTACCGATTCTTTTCTATAAATATGGCTTTTCACTCGACTATAATGAGGATCGAGGTCATTCTTTCGCGATTGAAGATTTGGAGAAAACACTTAGGGTGACAGATAAAACGCCAGGTGCTTGCTTGACGTGCAAATCTTCTGCGGTCCCTGCACTTTATAAGGAGATGGGTGATAATTTTTGGAGCGCCAATTTAAAGAATGATGTTTTACCGAAGGCAGAGAAAGCAGGCCATTCAGCAATTGGATGTTCGGATTGTCACGATCCTGAGAATATGAATTTACGTGTTACAAGACCAAGTTTCATAGCTGAAATGAAAGAGAAGGGAATTGATGTTAAAAAAGCATCAAATAAAGACTTGCAAAACTATGTTTGCGGTCAATGTCATGCAGAATACTATTTCAATGCCAAAACAACTGAAGTGACCCACCCTTGGGATTACGTCACGATGAAAGGGCAAACAACAGACAATCCCTTTTTCCAAGCTGGCAACTCAAAACCTGGGTCTGTTGCATTAGCAATGTATGTGTATTATCAATCAGTTGCAAAAGAAAGAGGATTTAATGAGGATTTTATCCATGATATATCCGGTACGCCTATTCTAAAGGCACAACATCCTGATTTTGAAATGACAATGGATGGGAATCACGGAAAAGCTGGGGTAACCTGTGTTGATTGTCATATGACAAGTGAGCTAACAACTGAAGGAAAAACGATCACATCACACCATATTACTTCGCCATTGAAGAATCCAGAGACTTGTCTGCAGGGTGGTTGTCATTCAGACACACCTGATGTGATGAAACAGAAAGCTGAATCGATTCAAACTAATTTCAAACAGCTGCTGGATCAAGCAGAGGAACAGTCAGTACGGGGTCATTATTATATAAATAAAATGATCTCCTCTGGTGCAAGCGCAGAAAAGATAGCCGATGCCCAAGAACAAATGAGCTTCGCACAATGGCTATGGGACTTTTGTGCCGCGGAAAACTCAACAGGCTTCCACAATCCTGCTGGAGCTGATTACATCTTAAATCTTTCACTGAAATCTTCAGAAGAGGTCCTTTCAATTGCGAAAAGCGAATTGATCAAAAATGATGTTAGTATTGCTGAGGTAGATGCAGAAATCGCCAAAATTAAACAAGCTGTTGCCGAAGAACCCGACTCTACAAAGAAACGAGATCATGCTATTTCGGAATATTTTCCTTCGTTCAGTAGTTTAGAAGCAAAATGAAAATAAATGTTGTAAAATAGAGCCTACAACAGATTTCTCAAGGAGGAACAATGACAAATTGGTTTAATGTAGGGAAGATAGTAAATACACATGGGATCAAGGGAGAAGTAAGAGTCATTTCTTCAACAGATTTCCCAGAAGAACGTTTCGTAAAGGGAAATACTCTTTATGCATTTATGGATCAAACACCCATTCAATTGGAAGTGTGTACTGTCAGACAACACAAGAATTTCTACCTACTCACTTTTCAAGGCTATGAGGATATAAATAAAGCCGAAACGTTAAAAGGTGCAGTTCTTAAGATTTCAGAAGAGCAACAATCAGCACTGCCAGACGATGAGTTCTACTATCATGAGATCATTGGTTGTAAGGTCTACACCGAATCAGACGAATGTATCGGAGAAGTGATCAGTGTGTTGTCTCCAGGAGCAAATGATGTTTGGGAGGTCAAGCAATCTAGTGGTAAGATTGCTATGATCCCATATATTGCAGATGTTGTTAAGAATGTGGATGTGTCTACGAAAAAGATTGTGATTCACGTGATGGAAGGATTGCTAGATTGATGAAGATTGATGTATTAACTCTTTTTCCTGAAATGTTTCATGGAGTTTTGGGCTCATCGATTTTGAAAAAGGCGGCTGAAGTAGGGGCAGTTGAGTATGAAGTGACTAACTTCAGAGATTATTCAACGCAGAAAGTGAAACAAGTTGATGATTATCCATACGGTGGTGGTGCTGGTATGGTACTCATGCCACAACCATTATTTGACGCAGTTGCAGAGATTAAGCAGAAAAAAGTTTCAAAACCTCATATTGTTTTGCTATGTCCTCAAGGTGAACGATTCTCGCAAAAGAAAGCTGAATCATTCGCTAATCATGATCATTTGGTATTCATTTGTGGACATTATGAGGGCTATGATGAACGTATTCGGGAACACTTAGTTGATGAGGAGATATCCATTGGAGACTATGTGTTGACAGGTGGCGAGCTTGCAGCAATGGTTGTAATAGATGCAGTCGTCAGGCTTCTCCCCGAAGTACTTGGTAATGAGGATTCACCAATGCAAGATTCACATAGTACAGGGCTACTTGAGCATCCGCATTATACAAGGCCGGCAGAGTATCAGGGATTTAAAGTACCCGATATCTTGTTGTCAGGACACCACAAAAATATTGAAGAATGGCGAATGAAAGAGTCATTAAGAAGAACGTATTTAAGAAGGCCAGATATGTTAGAAACGATTACCTTATCTGATCAAGAAAAAAAATGGCTAACAGAAATCATACAAGAATTGCAAACAGTCGATAAGTGTTAGATAATGGACTTGTATAGAATAAACTTTTTTATAAAAACGGAGGTAATTGGCGATGTTTGCGAAACTAGACGATTTTATTCAAACGTGGACAAGTGAAAGCGAGTCAACGCAAAAATTATTTGCAGCAATGACGGATGAGTCATTAAAACAGGAAGTGATTCCTAATGGGCGTACTCTTGGACGTCTTGCTTGGCACATTACAACAACGATTCAAGAAATGACATCACATACAGGTTTACAATTGGATGCTGTCGGTCCTGAAGCGCCAGTGCCGCAAAAAGCAAGTGAAATCTATGCTGCATACACACAGGCGAGCGAATACTTAGTGAAAGCTCTTAAGGAACAATGGACAGATGAATCATTACTAGCAGAGAACAATATGTACGGTGAAATGTGGAAAAATAATTTAACGCTTTATGTTATTTTGAGCCATCAAACTCATCACCGTGGGCAAATGACTGTATTGATGCGCCAAGCGGGACTTGTGATTCCAGGAGTGTGTGGTCCTTCTTATGAAGAATGGAAAGCATTTGGAATGGAAGCACCAACGGTTTAAAAAAAAGATGTGGTAAAAGCGTGTATTAAAGAAATTCGCCGTTAGTTTTCTTTGGTAT
>JAVBKB010000198.1:0-2623 GCA_031554275.1 Caryophanales bacterium
AGCCGTGGTATTTCCTTGAAGAAAAATATCCTGCCTATGGGAACTTAGTGCCTCGTGATATTGCAACACGCGAAATTTTTGATGTTTGTGTAAATCAAAAATTAGGGATAGATGGCGAAAATAAAGTTTACTTAGATTTGTCGCATAAAGATCCAGAAGAGCTCAAAATTAAACTGGGCGGAATCATGGAAATTTATGAAAAATTCATGGGTGATGATCCAAAGAAAGTTCCAATGAAGATTTTCCCTGGTGTTCACTACTCAATGGGTGGTGTATGGGTAGATTTTGATCAAATGACCAATATTCCTGGTTTGTTTGCGGCAGGCGAGTGTGATTATTCGCAACATGGCGCCAATCGTCTAGGTGCAAACTCATTGCTTTCAGCTATTTATGGCGGGAGTGTTGCTGGTCCAAATGCAATGAAGTATATCGATGGGCTTGATAAGAAAGTTGAGGATATTTCTGTTGAAGTATTCGAGACAGCATTGAAAGCTGAACAAGATTATTGGCAGCAAATTCTAGGCATGGACGGTACAGAAAACGCATACCAGCTGCACAAGGAACTAGGCGATTTGATGACGGCTAACGTTACAGTTGTTCGTTATAATGATAAACTTGAAGAAACAGATAAGAAATTGGAAGAATTGCTTGCTCGCTTCAACAATATTAGCGTCACTGACACTGCGACTTGGAGCAATCAGGGAGCGTTGTTCATTCGTCAATTGTATGGAATGCTACAACTTGCTCGCGTTATAACAATTGGAGCATTAAATCGTAACGAGAGTCGTGGTGCTCACTATAAACCAGATTTTCCGGATCGTGATGATCAGAACTTCTTAAAAACAACGATAGCTGAATTTGCTGGTCATGGCCAAGCGCCTAAATTCAGTTGGGAAGAAGTTGATATTCAGTTCAGTAAGCCTCGGCCACGTGACTACTCAAAGAATAGGGAGGCTAAGAAATAATGGCTACAAATAACGTGCATTTTATAATTGAGCGTCAGAAAGATCCTAATTCAGCTCCTTACAAGGAAGAATTCTTGATCCCATATCGACCTAACCTAAATGTTATTTCTGTTCTGATGTACATTCGTGAAAATCCTGTAACAAAGGATGGCAAGAAAACAACGCCTGTAGCCTGGGATTGCGCATGTCTTGAGGAAGTCTGTGGAGCATGTTCGATGGTCATTAATGGCAAACCTCGTCAATCTTGCACAGCGCTTATTGACAAGCTGCCACAGCCAATTACCCTAGCGCCAATGAGAACTTTCCCAGTGATTCGTGACTTGCAGGTGAATCGTGATCGTATGTTTGATGCATTGAAACAAGTGAAGGCATGGATTCCTATTGATGGAACATATGATCTTGGACCGGGACCAAGAATGGCAAGTGATAAGCAAAAGTGGGCATACAAACTTTCGACCTGTATGACATGTGGTGTTTGTTTAGAGGCATGTCCTAATGTGAACAAGAAATCTAATTTCATTGGTCCTGCACCAATTCAACAGGTTCGATTATTTAATGCCCACCCAACAGGAGCCTTGAATAAAGCTGAGCGTTTGAATGCCATCATGCAAGATGGTGGGATCCAAGACTGCGGGAATTCACAGAATTGCGTCCAAGCTTGCCCTAAAGAAATCCCATTGACAACTTCTCTAGCTGCTCTAAACCGTGATACAAACATGCAAGCTTTCCGAAACTTCTTCGGAAGTGACAAGTAAAATTATTTAGCTGTTTTAAAAAAGCCTCTTATTGTGGAGCATTTCACATAAGAGGCCTTTTGAATTAAGCTTATTTGGATTTTTTCGGTTTTTCGGGGTATTCAGATTTTATCTCAGTTATTACAAATGAGTTTTTTGTTGAGAGAACTTTTTCAGTTGAAAATTGTTTGAAAGTCGCACAAAGTCCCAGTGATATGGTTTAATAAGTATATAAATTAGAATGACTAATAATTAGTAAACATTCAACATAATTATGTGCAAATAATTATTCAGACAGTATCCATTCCAACAAAAAATCACTTAGTGTTTTTTTGTTTTTTTGACGAAGAAAACACGCGCTATTGAAGAGTTTTTTTTCAAATAGGAGTGTAACAATATTTATGATTTAGGATTTAGGTCCGACGAAAGCAATCTGTCCTAATCATTGGAGTAGCTTTTGATCCGAAATCAATTCTTCTTAAAGAAAATTATGTAGACAATTTGTGTGAAAAAATTATTTCGAAATAGTATTTTGCGATTTTTTTAAGGTAAATGTGATGGATATTGTGAAGAGTTATAAATTATTGTCGTGTCAATAAATAATTTTTTCCATTTGTGGTTTGTGATCATAAAGTGAACTATCAGAGTCATTTCAGGGGTTTACAGGGTTAATTTAGACCTGCAAAAGCGCTCAATTATCAGGTTCTGCATTTCCCTGAGGATTGTCTTGGAGTAGGTGATATGATAAAATTTTCATGGGAAGAAATATATTTAAAGGGGGAAAACAACTATGAAACGTATTTTGTTATTTGTGACCGTGATGTTAGTGGGTAGTGTTATTCTCACAGGATGTAAGAAAGATAGTGATTCTACCGGTAATGATAATAAGAAAATTATTGTATTTAGTAGTTTAGAAGATTTTCG
>JAVBKB010000063.1:0-14480 GCA_031554275.1 Caryophanales bacterium
AAAACTGAAATACTGCAAGGGTAAAGCGAATCAAGTATTTGCGAATAGATTGAATCAGCAATTTAGCGCCAAGGAAAAGAACAAGATTTGGTGTACTGATTTCACTTACCTATTTTTAAAAGATGGTACTACACGTTACAACTGCACAATCATTGATTTATTTGATCGTTCTGTTATAGCTTCCCTAAATGGTGCACATATGACTGCCGACCTTGCTATCGATACATTGAAAATAGCATTAGAAAGGCATAAACCTGCTAAGGGCATTATACTCCACAGCGATCAAGGTAGTCAGTTTACAGCAAAAGCTTTCAACGATTTTTGCAAGAAATCATTTGTAAGGCAAAGTATGAGTAGAGCAGGCTGCCCATATGATAATGCCCCCATGGAGCGCTATTACAATACTTTAAAAAATGAATGGATCAATCTGTTTTCATACAGTTCCCTAAAGGCGTTAGATGATGCTGTGGATGACTTTGCTTACACTTGGTACAATCATGTCAGGCCGCATTCTTACAACAATGGTCTTACTCCTAGCTTAGCTAGGTCCGCTTAACCTTTATACCTTAGTATTACAATTTTGCTTGACTAGAACAATTTTGCTAGACCAGAACAAAATGGGGATTAACTACTGATTCAGAAAAACTTGTTCATATAAATGAACAATCTCTATAATCCTAGTTTAATCCGCATTATGGAATTTATATTTATGACTTTATTACCCTTCAAAACCACTCAAGGTCATAGGCAAATTAGTATAAAAAGTGAATTTTATGTGCTTTTTGGAATAACAGTACGATCCATTTCTATTACTTTAAAAAGGATTGCTAAAGAACCTATCGTATAAAACACGTAACCCAAAATGATACTGACAGGAGCTAAAGTTATCAATATTTCAAATTGATTATTTGAATGGAAGAAATCATCCATTAACCTGTACAAAAAGGGATTAGAAATTAATCCCATAACATAAAGGACAATGTACATTAGATATAGATACCCGCTCATAGAACGATACTGTACTATTTCTGGATTATCAATTGATCCTATTATCCTTTTCATAACAGTAATCAAAACGATTCCTATTAAATAAAAAAATGATACAAAAGAAAGTACAAAATTGTAGCCTATTGCAAAATTAAATAGTATAGAGAATGGTAACAATATCCACCATTTTTTAATGATCCATTCTTTCATGCTTCAACACGCTCAATTCTATATTTGTTAGACTACCCTTTAATTCTGTTGCCTTGTAAATTACATTTGGGTTTGGTTTGTTGCCCACAGGTACATCAAACCGAATAACCACACCCTCACGTGGCTTCAGCACCCCTAAAATACTGGCTCCAAATTCCAGATTCCCCTTTGCAAATTTTGTTTGATTATCTATTGCCATCAATTCTAAGTTAAACTTTACTCCAACAAGATCCTCACTACGCTCGTTTACTAAAACTGCTGTTACGCGCATCTGCTTTCGCAAGTGCATATAGTCTCCCTGCAGTAACACCAGATTAATTGCCCCATCATTGAGTGTCCATTTTCTATCTTCAAAAAATTGATTAATACGCTTTAGTTCATTTAAATCGTTCTCAGTTAAATATTCCTGTTTGCGGAAAGGGGCTTTAATTTCTATTTTATCCAACGCTCTTCCCCTTTCATTAATTTACTATATTTGTTATCTCAGTACTAAGCCAGTTTATCCCACTTTTTATCTCTCCAATGATACCTTGTTCCTCAAGTTTTTCATTTTCAAGTTTCATTATTTTCTCGTTCAAATCATCAACATTCTGATCTATATTTTTTATATACGTTTTAAAAGAACCGTCCACCAAGTGCTCATCAGTATCATCCTGCCACTTATCTAAAAGATCACCTTTCCAGTGGTCATGATCTTCGTTTTTCAGCTTTCTTACATCCTTTTTCAGATCCTCCATATCCTCCTTTAAATCCTGAAATTTCTTCACAATATTTTTTGCATCATTTATTTTTTCTTCAATTGTATTCAGCTGTGTATGATGCGTTTTAAGATCTCGTTCTTTTTCATTTTTTTGTTTCTCTAATTCTTCTTTACCCATATTTAACCTCTCCTGTCTCCAAGTTTCTTAACAACATACCAGCGATAGATAGTGGCTCCGAGAGAATTTGTCATCATATTCTTTGCTAGAATACCTCTGCAACTCAATCTGATAAATAGACTTAATACAATTGTCAATGGGAACAACGCAAGGTACGATGCACTTTTCATAATTTGGAGTAATATTGCCTCCTCCTCATTTAGATTCAAATCTTTAAATAGTGCCTTCCATTTACGGAGCAAAATAAAGTTATAGATCATTAAAAATATAACTGGCCCAATCATCACAAAAAAACTTATTACTACTACCGCTGCCGCAAATTTGTCATTATACCAATCGACCCCGAATACCTCAAATTCAGCTAAAGTAAAATAAATAACCATAATCACAGGAAGTAAAACTATACTGTAGCATGGAATGGTTTCTAACAGAATCATTTTCTTATTAAAGGGAATTAATTTATTCTTAAATTCTTGCGAAATCATAAGCAAAGTCCTCCTACCAGTCTATTGTAAATCCAACTCCCCCGAGAGCACTACCGTCTGCACTGAAGTATCCTTCTTCAGCCGAATAGTCAACCTCTGCACCTACTTGAAGGCCATAACTAAGATCCAAGGTAAAATCAACCCCAAATATTTCAAATCCAGGGGATACTTCAGCTGTTGCTACACCAGCATGTGCACCAACAGCAACCTGTTCTGGTGTGACAGTAAAAGTTGCATCTGCACTCCCTAAACTAGCCTCCACTCCTCCATGAACATTAAAGTCTTCACCTCCTACCGTAGCTGTGGCCTCCGAATGAAGACCATAAACATCTCCATGGACATCAATCCCATGCTGACCAATATAATAACCACCATCCGCATGTACCATTCCATTGTCCATCTCCGCTGAGCCTCCAACATTCTGACCTACTTGCCCTTCTCTGTCTATTCCAAATAGTTCCACCTCTCCTTCACCATAATATCCCTCATTATTCACACCAGTGTATCCAGATGCCGTCAAACCACATAAGGTGCCAATGTCTGGACGATGCCGCGGTGGACAAGCATCGGTGCGTGGTTAACCTTGAT
The DNA here is from genome assembly GCA_031554275.1 of Caryophanales bacterium. GTDB lineage: Bacteria > Bacillota > Bacilli > JARBTR01 > JARBTR01 > JAVBKB01. The sequence continues at coordinate 3,149 of JAVBKB010000063.1, forward strand.
CCAGCAGTATTTATGCAAATGGGGATTAACTACTGATTCAGAAAAACTTGTTCATATAAATGAACAGCCTCTATAATCCTAGTTCAATCCCCATTATGGAATTTATATTTATGACTTTATTAACCTTCAAAACCACTCAAGGCCATAGGTAAATTAGTATAAAAAGTCAATTTTCTGTTTTTTTTTTGAAATAACAGTGCGATCCATTTCTATTACTTTAAAAAGGATTGATAAAGAACCTATCGTATAAAATACGTAACTCAAAATAACACTGACAGATCACTTGTTTTGTGTTCATTGAAAACCAGGATTTTTGTAAAAACGAATGCCTATCCGATAGTTCGCAATTTTATGTGTATTCCCTTGCACTCAATCCACTCGGTTGCAAGAAAGAGTAGCAGTACCTCTTGTATATAGACTGGGGTTGCTACACTTATAATACGGATTTCCTCATCCCACAACTAATCATTTCTATACATTGATGTTGCAATTTTTCTGGGTCAGAATACGAATCATTTTTGCGATAAAATTACGTTTAGCTACTATATTTCTCGACTCAAATCATTTAAATTTTATCCAAGCTGCATTTAACAAGACAGCCAATAAAAAATTTGCTAGAAAATTTTATACCCATTCTAAATAGGTGCCTTAATTTCTTCTACATCATTATATCTAATGTTTTCAGCAGTTACTGTTTGTCTATTCTCTGTTACCTCTGAACCATCCATTATTTCGATTGTCATGTTCATCTTTTGTTCCATAGGTAAGAATGTTTCCTTATCAATCTTATATTCGTAGCTTACATCAGAAATCCCTACTACATCTGTTCCTGGTGATAAATCTCCGCTTGATTTCTCTTCAATTGCTGCAATTAGTTCCTCATTTGCTTCTAGCTCGAATTGGTAGTATCCTTCTTTCTCCTCCACAATCCCATCTTTTGCATAGGGCTTTACTTTCTCAAGATTATTTTTTATACTGGCGGCCTCTAATTCTGTTTCCAACTCATCTGTAGCTACTGCTGTTTCGGCATCTGTCGCCTCTGTCCAAGTCTCACCAATTTTCACATACTCTTTCCCACCAGTGAAAATTACCTCAGTCTCTATACCTAGCATCGTGCCCATCGTATGATAAGAAAGTTCTGGCTTCAAAACCGATTCAATCCCCATCTCGATTTGAGGCGTGAACTCTCCAATTGATAAATCCACTTTAAAATCACAAGATATACTTGAAGGGTCAGCTGTTGCCTCCACTACTTCCTCAAAAAGTTTTACAGGATCCATTTCTTTTGGTTTAGATTGCGTTTTTTCCTTTGATTCTGTCTGGCTATTCCCGCACCCACTAAGCATTACCGTAAATGAGAGAACAAGTATAACTGCAATTATCGCTCTAACCTTCATCATATTTGATTACATACCTTTCGATTCGCTTTGAGCACAAAATAGAATGAAATATTTGTGCTTTAGCGTTATTTTTTGCCTAAATAGGCGTTACCTATTAAATCGTTCCCTCAGTCGTAATTCTTAAACTATTTAGTGTCTGTGCACTAAAATAAGAAGCAACTGCACCATTTCCCGTGAGATTCCACTAAGTCAGTTTATTATTGCACGCATCTATTAGTACTTGTGCTTCCTTTACTTGAGGCAATGTATTTCCTTCAGCGATAACTAAGTTGAGATGCTTTTTAGCCTCTTCATAATTACCTAAATAATAAAAGCATTTCCCAAGGTTGATATTATCAAATACACGTCCAAAAGCACTTGTTGATCGCATTGTAAAAATTACATTCATTGCTTCTTGATATTTTTCTTCATAAACAAATTTATAAACCTGAACACCTTTCCAAAGCTCTCGACGTTTCTTCTTTTGTGACCAAGCTGAGGATAATTGATTGTAACAATTATTCATAATTTCTGTGTCCTTATCCTTAATAGCAAACAAGTACTGGATAAAAAAATCAGTGTCTATTTTCTTTCTTTTACTATACATTTGATCATACTGATTCCAGCGGTTTCTTGCTTTTTCATGTTCACTATTAATGTACAAATAAATGACAAGATACGGAAAAGTATTCTTTCTCACATCTTTATTCCCGCTCTGTTGGAATGCAACAAGAAGTTCATAATCCAAAGCAAGATCACATTTAGCATTAAGATTTTTAAAGATTTCTCTGTATAACTTTTCAAATCGAATATTATAGAAGTAGAAGGATATCAGCGCGGCTCCAATTATTTCCCAAATGCTTTGTTGCAATGTATATTCTGAAAAAATTGTTAGGACAATTGCGCTTACAGGAACAATGAAGACAAAAATAATGACAGACAATCTCATAATTGTAGAATGTCTATTAAAACGTTTAACAATTTTTTTTGGTTCTTTAAACCCCATGCCACCATCATGTTCCAATCTTACGCCAAACTTTTTTTTGCTATTACTCATTCTCCCATTTCTCCTTTACTTGTTCTATTTTTAACTAGAACCATTTTACGAATACGTCCCTGTACATTCTAAATGCTGCATTCCCGAGGTATTATAACAAGGAAAGCACAAATCCTTTTGAATAGAGGGTTCCAAGCATTTTTCATTATTTTTAACTCGTTATAAAATATATACTTTATAACGAGTTAAATGGCACGAAAAGTTTTAAACGACTGAACGAAAGGTTTTTACATTTTCTCGTTACAACGTTTCAGAAATGTAGGTTAACTGGAGTCTTAGATTGACTCTGTAGTGACATATGAAGAATTTGCCGTTCTTCTTTCTTGGCCTTGATTTCGAATGCAAAACCTTATCTTAAATATTCAATATCGACTTAATAAGAAGTAATTTCAAAGCTATTTATATGAATTTTGTTATCACTTAAATCGATCGATCTACCATGGCATCTTCTTCTATTTTCCAACTGTTATCCGAACCACACCCTATAGATTATGCCTCGGCTTCCTTCGATCCCCACCGATAGGCCCATTGCAATTGGCTAACAGTTCGGGATTTTCACCCTATAGCAATTGTCCATTTCGGAAGTACATCTAAAATAGTACGTAGCAATATTAAGTTTAATAGCTACTAAATTTTCTTATAACTTCGTATCCATTTTGCATTAATATTTCCTCACTAGGATTAAAATTTTTAATCACAGAGTTGGCAATCTATAGGCTCCACTGGAACAAAATTCAGAAACAGATCAGTTACTCCTATAATCCTACTTACATTAGACATAGCTACTCCTATCGCAGCAAGTGGTATACCTATTTCAGCACCAAACCCTGTTAAAATCAGTGTCCCTCCCGTTCTCTTCGCAACGATACCTATAACATCACTTATTCTCCCAAGAGAATCGCCAATACTACTTATTACTTCCTGATTTTCAATAATTAGATTAGCACTATTAATTACAGCATCTAAGCAACCCTCAAAAGACTCAGCTGCAACATTGATGCCTCCTGTAAGCATTTCTTCTACTGTGTTGATATTAGCTTCGATTGTTGCAGATCCAATATCGAAAACCCCACTTGCTGTGGCACTGGCTACGCTAGTTACCCCATCCCAAGCTGTCGATATGATATCATCTCCGTGTACTACTGATGATACGATGTCAGTAGTAGCATCCCAACTTGTTGAAGCTATATTACTTACTGTATCTATACCTGCTGAAGTTATATTACCGATCCCCTCAACTGTAGCTTCCGCTGTATTTACCAAGCCGTCCCAACCAGCTGTTACTACATCTCCAACATCTGCTACTACGTCACCTGCTGTATCTACCACATCAGAACATAAATCTCCAATACCATCCCAACTAGGCCATGCGCCGTCCCTATCCACCAAATTCATTGGTTGATTCCAACAGTAACTATATGGATTTAACGTCATTGGATATGACGCAAATCCCTTAACGATATCCTCGCTTGTAAATCTGCCTTGGTCTGGCCGATATTCCCTTGCTTGTGCAAAGTAAGTATTCGCTATTGTATCTTGTTGATATCCCGTATACGTAAATGGTTGTGTTGCGGCATCTGAGTTGTATAAGTCATTCCCGAATTCATCATAGCCATGTACTTCCTGCCCAGCACTATTCGCATCTAGCAACCGAATAGGACTTCCTAACTCATCGAGTAAATAGTACTGCTTCATATCATCTGTTCTGGTTGAACTTACTACTTTATTGTCCCATGAGTAGGATACAATCTCTTGGTTTTCCTGCCGCTGCAACAAGTTATGGTACCTTTTTGTTAAATCCAGTACATCATCAATCTGCTTGATCGGGTTTAAACTAAACTGGTCTAGTCCCGTGGTTGGCATAACTGGCTCAGTCGGATTGCCTTCTATCTTGCCAACACGATTCATCATTCCATTGTACTGGTAAGTTGCTCCCAGTTCGCTCTCGTGGTCCATGGCTCCTTCCAATCGGTTAAGCGCACCAAAGAAATATTGATTCGCTAGTGTCCCGTTCTTCCAGACTTCCGTCAGATTCCCTCGTTTGTCGTAGCTATATTGTTCTTCCTTTTCTACATCTGATTTCATTAGAATCAATTGATTCAGCTCATTATATTGATAGCTCGTATTGATTCCTGATTGCGCCATCATCGCCCGATTTCCATAAGCATCGTATTGATAATCGCGAAGCACCTCTGCATCCTTCAGGACTGTTGTTAAGCGGTTACTGGCATCATACCCATAGACAAACAAGCCTGTATCCTCCGGGGTACCAGCCTGTTCTTTCTCAATACTGATCTTATTTCCAGCTGCATCATAGCTGTATTGATAATGATCGAGAACCTCTGATGCATTGTGATGAAGCAAGCTAGTGATTTGACCTAATTCATTATATTGATAGCTTGACTGCAAGCCATTTGGTAGTGACTTTTCTATTAACCTTCCCATTTCATCATATTGATAGTGAATCTTATTCTCGTTTAAATCTGTCATCTCAGCTAACCGCATTGATTCATTGTAAGCATAATGCACAGTTCGATCATCTGGGTAAATAATCTTCTTACGCTCACCCATACTTCCCCACTCATACTGAATTGTATTTCCGTTGTGGTCCGTAATGGCTAGCGGTTTTCCCTTCGCATCAAGCGCCATTTTTGTTGTCCCAAGCCAATCTGTCATCTCTGTCAATTGTTTCAGTGGGTTATAGCTCATGGCTACTGTCTTTTCATCCGCATAGTGGATGCTTTCTACTTTTCCTACCTCGTTAAATGTAACCCGTGTTTCAAAGCCATCCTTATCTGTTTTCTTACTCATATGACCATTACTATCATAATGATAGCTTTCACTATTTCCTAATGGGTCAATCATTTTTGTGACTTGTCCCAACAAGTTCCTTTCATACACGGTAACGCGGTTATTTAGGTTATGTTTCTCTGCTTGACTGAGGGCATCATCAATCATGCCAAATTGTTCAATTCGTGTGAGTTTCCCAGTCGCATCATAGTCATATCCTGTTTTACAACCCATTGCATCTACCACTTCAATTAGGTGTCCTAAAGGCGAATAGCGATACTTTGTGATGTTGCCATTCTCGTCCTGAGCCATTGTGACATTTCCAACTGCATCGTAATGAAATTCTCTAGTTGAGCCAATTGGGTTCGTTATTTTGGTTAAATGATCAAGACAATCATATGAATATTTGATCGTTTCTCCTAGCTTATTTGTGCGCTTTTTCAAGTTGCCATTCTGATCGTAGCTGTATTTTTCTGATTCGCCAGCTGGTAGTATTTTCTCCTTAAGGCGTCCACCAGAATAATAGTTGTATTCAGTTACATTTCCATTTGCATCTGTAATCTTGTTGATTTTCCCAAGCTCATTATAACAAAGCTTTGTTTGATTTCCTAATGTGTCCATTTTTCCAATGAGTTTCCCAGCAGCATCATAGCTGAAGCATGTTTTATGATTCATTGCGTCTATCACTTCAACAAGGTTTCCCATTGCATCATATTGAAAGTTTGTAACAGCGCCATTCGCCTCGATCACAGTCTGGCGCCGATTGAGCGCATCATATTTATACGCAGTTTCATCTAAACTTGGTGTGACCACTTTCGTAAGATTACCATTAGGATCATAACCATAATTCAGTTCATGACCATTTGCATTCCGAATTGTTTTCAGTCGGTTCAATTCATTGTATAAATAAACCGTTTCCGCACCCTTTTGATCAGTTACTTTAGAGATGTTCCACATTAAGTCATATTCAAATGCAGTTTCCCCGCCTGCTCGATCTATTAGTTTAGCAACCTTACCTAACTGATTGTATTCAATTAAAATTGAGTGCTCATCGAAATCATTCATTCGTATCACTTTGCCACTTTCATTGTAGCGATATCTACGTGTATTTCCCTCGGCATTGGTCACTGCTACAATCCGATTTTCTTCATTATATCGATAGACTGTTTCAAAACCATTTCCATTGGTTGTCTTTATAACTCGGTTCAGTTTGTCATATTGGTAACTTGTCACTGATCCAAAGGCATCGATTATTTCAACAATATTTCCCTTGCCATCATACTGAAGCGAAATTGTTGAACCATCTGGCTGGGTAATGGTTGTCGGCTGACCACTTTTATTGTATTCAAGTTTTGTTTTATGACCAAGCGGGTTAACCGATTCTTTTAAGTTCCCACGTTCATCATATGTATTGACAATTTCTGAAGCATCACTCTTGATGAATTTCGTTGGCTTATTATTCTGATCATACTGGATCTTTGTTACATACCCGAGTGCATCAGTTGTCTTTGTTACATTTCCTTTAGCATCATATTCATATCGAGTCGTATGACCATTTTTGTCGGTGAAACTTGTGCGTTTATTTTGCTCATTAAATTCAGAGATTTCCTTACCATCGCAATAAATCGTCTCGGTGTTTCGGTACTTCTCGTCACGCACATAGGTAATCTTGTTACCATTTTGCTCAGTCAGGTGAATTTGCCGTTTTTTATCATCATACTCGTACGTCATCTCTCCACCATCAGGAAATACCTGCTTGGTGGTTCGGTCCTTACTATCAAAGTGATTTTCTACACCGATGATTTTTCTTGGGTTGATGACTTGTTTTAGTTTACCAAAGTGATCGTACTGATAATTGATTGCATTTCCTAGGTCATTTGTTACTTTTGTTAGTCTCCCATTTTCATAACTAAGCGTGATCTTTCGGTAACTATGATCTCTCACTTCTAGTAGTTTTCCATCTTTCCCATAGCTGAATTTGAGGCTACCTGAGGTGTTTTCCACTTGATGCAGCTGTTTGTTCTTGTAGGTGAATACCACCTTATTTCCATTTACATCTGCCTTTTCAATCAGTTGGCCATCTTTGTTAAATAAATATTTTTCAAGCGATGCTTTTGATAATAGATAGTCCTCATCCTTCTTAATCAAGGTGTCGAACGCCTGTTTTTCTGAGCGGAATCCGCCATCGTTCTGCGCCTGAAAAACGGCAACATGACCATCTTCAAAAGTAATTTTGACGATATTCTCATGTTGCTGTAGTGCTACTTCATAGTTATGGATCCAATCTGCTCCTAACACACCTTTTCGGTCATCAATTGAATTATACGATCTTTTGAATGCAAGCGGAAAAGCGCCTTTAATAGACATATCTTCTTTCTCATAAACAAAATTTCCAGTTGCTAAGTTGACTGGGTCTCTACTAAACAACACTGTAATGGCCTGCAAACCCTTTAGTCCCGCCATTACATTATCTAATCGTGTGGCAACTGCATCGCCTTTTAATCCATTTGACATTCTAAAACGGTCAATGTTTGTGAGTAAACCATCCAAACCAGCACCAGATGCTAAACCAGAGCCGATTAGGTCTCGGTATCCTTTTGCAGTCATTGCCAGTTGATTAGTAATATCGTTCAACTCTTGTGTAACGCTACTTGTTGTTTGATCTATCCTTGGTATATTCTCGATCAGTCTTGTCAGAAAATTTCTGAGTCTTGATAAAGTTTCGTGGAATTCATCTTTCTCAAATTTCGCTCCAGACAAATCATTTAACAGCTCATAATCGATTACGTTGCTTGGAATTTCGTCCATATGACCTTGCAACTTCCTACTTTCACTATCCAACTGACCACTAGCACCAATGGCTAACTCCATCAATTTTGTTGTTTCACCTAACAATTGTTGTAAATGTTCCTGTATAAATACACGGTCTTTGTCTAAAGTCATTTAATTTACACCTTCCTTAAACGTTTTGCCCATCTGTTCGTCTAATGTTTCGTAGGATTCCGTTGCCTCGCGTAGAAAATCCAATAATACCAGTAGAGTGTCAGTAGTTGCTTCCACCATATCTTTCTCCGCATTGAGCTGATCACGCAATCTATCTGCGAAATCCCCTTTAGATTGTTGTACGGTTGTACTGGCACTCGTATACTTTGTCAGTATCTCTGCTTTCACATTTTGGTTAAGATCATTCTTAATCTCTGCGATTGTCCTGTATATTTCCTCAAATTCAATTTTAGTCCCCATTGTTTTCCTCCCTCAATTGATAACCTTGGTTACGAACATGTTGAATCACAATTCATAATTGCTTCTTCATACGTTTTAATCGCTAGCTCGCTTTCGGAAAAAACTTCATCAAAATTATTTAGCAAGTCATGCTCAATCGCTTCAAGTAGTTGCATCACCTTAGGACTCACCTGCTCTGATCTGAAAACACTATCTGATTCTCCTGCCATTCGTTTGATTTTCTCAACTGCTTTCTTTAGTTCCAAACATACTTCTGGGTGAATACTTTGCAGCTCTTTCATAACTGGCTCGTATTCTTCAACATAAAGACTTACATGTTCTGCCATCGTAATTCCTCCAATTTGAGCTAATCTAAATTATTAATCTGTGTTCGAATTCCCGCCACCTGTGTTTCTAATTTCTGCATGTATTCTTGCAAATTAGAAATTTGTCGGTTAATTCCTGATATAATGTTGTCTGTTCTTTCAATATTATGATCCATTAGCCGAATTCGTTCTGGAATTTCCAGAGATAGTTCCTCTGCAATACTTCCCTGAAAGACATCTTCCACCTGTATTTGCGCGATATTTGGATCGTTATAATAATAGTTTCTACCATTCATCCATTCTTGATCCAATGCAGTAAACGCTTCTAAGGAACGACGTAAATCCGAATCAATCTGTTCGCAATTGCTAATATCTTGGTTTAATTGGCTTGATTTATCTAGTAATCGCTCTTTCTTTGCTTGCTTTTCATCATCCATACTTTCCTACCTCCCCATTTTTCATCTTACATATCTGTGTGGAAATCCAATCTCAATTACTGATGTAAACGAATCTATAAAGTGCTCATTGTGCATTGATTATAAGTGTGTATTGAAATACTCATCCCATAAATAAAATTGGTTACAACTTGGAAAATTAAAATTTTTCTACTCCTCTTCTTTTCTACAAATACATTTTATTTTTGTTGCGAAGTTATTTTTTATGAAATATCCCTCGCCCTTTTTTAAATATGGCTCTTTAAAGGATTTATTTGACACTGTAAATGCATTTTGATCGTTAATCCTTATCTGCAATAACACATTTTCTGTTAACTTCACAGCCTTATTAAATTCTTCAAAGGACGATAAAAACCTAGATACCTCGGAAGTAAAAATCATTGTCACGCCATTTTGTTTCCCTTTTTTGATCACTGTCACTAATTTTGAACGAATTTTCGTCCCGAGCTGTAGGCCAACATCTACATAATTGTTGAAGATAATCAACTTTCTTGGATATTGGTCGTAGAAATTTTCCATCGACATTGGATTGTCAGTTTCACTTTGATGAATGGCATAGGCTTCTTCTCTATTTTGTATTTCCTCTTCCAGTTCCTCAATTAGTGCCTCTTGCGCTGCCTTATCGACTAAATAACTGTCTACTAAATCCTTCATCTTAGCAATTGATGAGTTCTGTGAATCTAGAACTGTGACTTTATGATACTGATTCGCTAACAGTCTAATGAAGTTCATTGTATGAAGTTGCAATTCCTCTATTTTCAAACCAACTACTAATAGGTTCTCTGAATTTATATTGACTGCTAAGCTTTCAACCTTCTCAAAATCAACAGCTATTGGTAAGATTCCTTGCTCGCTCAGGTCTCTTTTCACGGTTGGTATTTCAATAAACATTTCATATGGTAACACTTTTGGAGCCATTGGAATAGGAACCGGTAGGTTACCTGTCCATTTCTCCCTCATTTTCACAGCGTTAGTTTGGATGTTCGTAATTAGTGTTAATGTATCCTCCCCCTCTACAGGCAATGCAAAATGACATAGGGTCGGTTCATCTAGTTTGATCAGTCCACGACCAGGGATTTCATCAATCTGAAGCTTAGTCTGACCAGTTACATTGGTCACTTCATTCTGCTGAATCATAAACAACGCAGTTTTTAGTTTGACATTGCTCATCATCTGGCTTTTTACAATACCCGATTTGCTTGCACTAAAAACAAGGTGAATAGCAAGACCTGCACCATCTCGTGAGAGTTGAGTAAGGAACGGTTCAAATACATCATTAAAGCTGGCTTCCTTCAGTGCATCGTAATTATCCAAAATAATTAATATTGCTGGCACGATTTTATTACTTGCTTCTTCATACATTGAAATATTCGCGACCCCAAATTCACTACAAAGTTTTTTTCGATATTGCAGTTCATTTGTCATTCTTTGCATAAATTTCTTTATCTTCTCTTCATCATCAATCATGACAGTATCAACAACATGTGGTAAGTCTCTCAGCGAAAGAAGTCCATTGGTCCCAAAATCCAATAGGTAGATGTTCAGTTGCTCTGGGTTATTCTGACATGCCAGTTCCATCGCTACCGTTTGTAGCAATGTTGATTTTCCGAATCCTGGGCTAGAAAAAACTGCAAAATGGCCTTCTTTTGTTAAATCCAAAGTTAATGGGCTTTGCGCTTGTAGTTTTGGTTGATCGAGCTTTCCTACCGTCGCTTTCAGTGGTCTCTTTTCATGAGCCCAGGCTTCTTCAAAATTGACTGAGTGCAGATCCTGTAAATATACACGCTCAGGTAGTGGCGGTAACCAAGGTGATGGCACCGGCGCGTCCACAAATATCCCGGCAATATGCTCAATCACAGCCTCGAGCTCAGACGGCACCTTACTTGGCGTTCCTTCCTCACTCATTCCGCTCAGATCTTCCGACAATATTTCATACTGCCCAAGCTCATTAATCCGGTACACCGTATCATCTTGTTTCAGCTGATCTTCCTTACTCTCGATATAATCCGCGCCACTCCACGCTGACTGGAACAATTCGTAAATCTCATTATTCCCCACCTGCAGGTAAGCACGTCCCGGCAAGACAATCTCTGCCGCATCCGG
>JAVBKB010000027.1:0-6778 GCA_031554275.1 Caryophanales bacterium
CTGGTATTTCAATGTCATACCAGATATTGAAACCAACCTTCGCAAATGGCAGCTCGAATACTTCCATCTTTTTTCCCTCAATCGTTTGCCAATTTGCTTCAGCAGGAAAAATATGCGTCTTTGAATGGGTGTGGATTGTTCCATCTGGACAGAAAATATGACCGACATTTTCGAGATGGTCTTCGACTTTTATTAAATGTGAACCACCTACAATAAATTGTCCGCGCTTCTTGGCTTCTTCTGAAAAAAGCGATAGATAATCAGATGTGAATTGAGCAATGTCACCAAGCTCTGAAATCGGCTTGTTTCGCCAATCCGGAAAAGTAGTAAATAATTCAACCGTAAATAGTTCAGGAAAAACAACCAAATCAGAACCTTGAACTTGATTAAGCAGCAATTTCACACGAGTGGCCATCTCCTCAAAGTCAGAGATAGGACGAGCAACATATTGGCAAACGGATACAGTAGCTTGTTTCATTGCAGACAACTCCTTTACAGATTTTTATATAAATAATCAATTTCTTACCAAATTAATTATACTTCTGAAAGTACCTGCTCACAACACAATATTAAGCACCAAAAAGAGGATGCATAACATCCCCTTTGTGAAATATAAGGTAAACTAATAAATCCTAGCAATCCTCTGGCGTACCAGCATTTGCCTTCGTCCGAAAGCTACTGCCACAGCCACAGGTTGCAATCGCATTCGGGTTCTCAATCGTGAACCCGCCGCCGAGTGCTTGCTTTTGATAACCGATTGTTGTGCCATTGACGATGCTAACATCACCCTTTGCTACAAGAAATCGCACACCAAAGTATTCCACTTCAACATCGTCAGCAGCTTTCTTGTGTTCAAAATTCATCCCATAGGACAAACCACTACAACCACCACCGTGAACGGAAAACCGCAAATAAGCCTCTTGCTCGTTGTTCTCCTCCATCATCACTTTAATCTGATCAACCGCTTCAGCTGTCACATCTATTAATTTCTCCATATCTAGTCATCCCCACTTTTTTAAAAATTCTCTTCTATAAAATTATACACCTTTTCAACAAGTTGTTCATGGGAATGTGCACTAATTTGCTCACCATTAACAAGTGCCATTGGCAATTCCGAACACCTGGTACAATGGCAAAGGCATTGATATTCGACTACATCCAGATTTCGATCCTTATCCAACTTTTCAAAGGCTGTCTGTGAGAAAGTAGCAAGATTATTTACACAGAATTCTACAATCGGTTTCAACTATTCACTGACCTCTCTTCTGTTTCAGTATACCCGAAAGAAAGCATCACATTGACAACATCCTTCAATCTTGGATTGCCTTCTCCAATTATTTTACCATCCATCACAACTAGAGGGTAGAACAATTCTCCATCACTCACACGGGTCGAGAACTGCTGTATCTCTGCATCATTAGGTGGGTTTTCAATGTCAATATACTGCACTTCGAAAGGTTGATTCAGAAATTTTCGTGATAGAGCCGCTTCCAACCATTCTACAGTTTCCTTTGAAGTGGGCATATTTACACAGCTTGCACAAACCACCTCAGCACCATACACATAAATCACTGCTTGTTTCATAATTACACCTCAAATTCTTTTTTCATGAAGGTTTGCTTTGTACAAGCAAATTCGACAATGACTTCATATTGGTATTGTAAGGCAAATCTGAAATGTCACCAAATATTTCGAATTAGCGGATGAATTTAGATGGATTTTTTTAAACAAAATCCTTATAATATAAGAATGAGGTTCAATAAGGAGGACAAACATGGAGACACAAACATTATTCCAACGAGTTGAGGAAGCAATAGATAAAGTACGACCTTTCTTACAACGTGATGGCGGTGACTGTGAATTAGTGGATGTAGAAGATGGCATTGTGAAGCTACGCCTAATGGGCGCTTGCCAAGGCTGTCCGAGCTCTACTATTACACTGAAAGCTGGCATCGAAAGATTACTTCGCGAAGAAATTCCTGAAGTTGTTGAAGTTGAACAAGTATTCTAAGGGCGTAAGAAAATAAACGAGCGGGATGTCCTGCTCTTTTCTTCAAAACCAAACACAAAAGAGAACTTTCGTTACTGAAGTTCTCTTTTTGTTTGGTGATTCACTGCAACCACTCTGGTACACGGAGGTTTGAACGCATTTGTGGGATTCCAGCAATCTCAAAGAAATTCTTTAGGAAGCGCTCATAATAATGCGAATTATCAAAATCAGCTCCAAGCTGATCCTCATAGAGTTTCTTCTCGCCTTCGGATTCTGTGGTGTAATAGGATTCCACAATCTCAAAGAATTGCACCGGAAAAAGCAGCCGCGCATACAGTAAACGCACACCACCTGGTGACATTGGTAATGCTTGCATATAGTCTTGCATGAAATCCCTTACAAAGTAGTGATATGTATTGGGCTTTTGAAAATACTCCCCACGCACCCACTCTGCAAGGTCCCGACTTGGGTGATCAAGCAGCCAATCAAGTGCGTTCTTCCCATTATGAAAACTCTCCTCATTGAAGCGTTCATAGCAAATAGTCGCAGCTTCCTGCCCTTGATCCGCTGTCTCCAATTCACTATCAACTAGGTACTGAATCGCATTCTCCATCAGCCCAAGATAATATGGGAAACAGTCGATAAAAAGCTTCTCAAATTCATTTTGTGGCTGGACTAGAAGCTTCGACTGCCAGAACCGTTCTAATTGGTCTGTGCGCTTTTCCCATAGGCTCTTCCATTGACCCAAACGATTCAATTTAGTGAAACGATAGGCTACATCTCGACCTCGGTAATGAAACCCAGCCAATTCCCGACCCTGTGAGGGGTTTGATTGATCTATGGACGTAGCCATCCCAAGTATCAAAAGTTGCCTTCCATCATCAGGATTAAGAAATTTGCCTTCTTTTGATTGTAGTGGAATCAGTACGCCCTTTTCGCCTTTAGCATGTAGATGATTTGCCATTTGCATGCGCTCAAATAGATCTTCCTCAGTTTGATCGTATGGGTAGGCCAACTGAAATTTGTAGCCACCAGCACGAAATGAGTTTTCAGACAGAATTTCCTCAACTTTTATACCATATAAATTAAATATTCTTTGGATGTCCATCACAAAACCACCTAGATTATCTTGTCTACCCTATGTATATGAAAAAAAACAGCATATTTTCATAAGAACTCGATAAAATTAGTCATTACACTTTTTACGGGAGAAGATAATATTGACAAATGAAGAGACAATGTTAGCACAAGTGGCTAAACAGCTACTGCGGGAACGCAGTGTAGAAGTTATCCAAATTGCTGAATTAGTGATGCACTTACAAAAGAGTTACCATGAGGATTTGACCATTGGAGATTGCTTGCAAAATGTTGAGCGAGTACTGGCAAAGCGTGAAGTACAAAATGCCATCATCACAGGCATTCAACTAGATAAACTTGCTGAAAAGGGTCTGCTTGATGAGCCTTTACTAACCTACGTTCGAAACGATGAGGGCTTGTATGGGGTTGATGAAATATTAGCATTTTCAATTGTAAATGTGTATGGCTCGATTGGATTCACAAACTTTGGCTATATTGACAAGTTGAAACCGGGAATTCTTGAAAGATTGAATGATAAATCAACAGGTGAAGTTCACACATTCTTAGACGATATTGTTGGTGCTATTGCAGCAGCTGCCTCTAGTCGCCTTGCCCACAGATTTGACTAGAAAAAAATAGTTTAAACAAAATAGCCGTCCATCAATCAAGCATGATTGGTAGACGGCATTCTTGTTACGCAATTATCCTATGGGGTCATGGAAAACCCATTCACAGGTCAATAGTAGCTCTCTAACTTTTCTCACCAAAAGCAGTAACGCTATTCGGATCAGTTTTCATAAAGTTGAGTGTTGTATCAATAAAGGAAAGGACATGTTTTCTGCTATCCTTAACGGCAATTATTAACTTTGCATGGTCTATTGCCAAGTAGTCTCTAACAAGAATCGTTCGGTAGTGAAGTAGATTCTTGATTCCTTTGCCCGTTTGTTCATTCACAATTTCTGAATCAACTAGGATGTCGATAATATCTTCATAACTTCCTGGGTCACGCAGAATGTAACCATCAATCATCATTGTGCCCACATCCAAGATGCCTTCAATCATGATCCCGACTCCACGTTCAAGCGCTAATTTCTCTTTGGTAGACTGCCAAACGTTTTCCTCCAAAAAAAGATTGCTTAACTCCCGGATTCTTTGTAATGTTTGTTCGATTTTTTCCTTTTTCACAAAATACATGCTAACACCCCCTTCTTTGTTATTGCCAATCAGTTAAAACTCGCCATTCACTATAGAAACTGTTACAATTCATATTGAAAAAAAGTCTATCGTGGTGAGGTTTTCATGGAAACAAATGTGATTTATGACGATCAACAATCATTACAAACACGTTTTATCAGCTTCATTGGTGAACATGACCGCTATGATCTATGTTGCATCTACAGTGATCGCTTCTTTGGTAAAACGCTAGTACTCAATATGCTGAGCAATCAGTTCGCAATAATTGGTAGAGATGATCTCGATGAAGAAGGCTTCTTGCAAACTGCCTTCCGGATAAGCCCTGAAGCTGCGTCCGAATTGCGAGATCTGATTGCCGAAATAATCTAACTTCAGATCGTGACTCAATGATTAACGGAAACCGTGACTCAATGATTAGCAGAAACCGTGACTCAATGATTAGCAGAACTTGATGGTTGATTATTTTCTCGTCTAATCGACCCGCTTTATTATGAAATAATTACAGCCGAAATTACAATACTCATGGATGTATTCTCTTATCGTGCTTATTTTGTTTTCATAATTCGCTTTTGGATTGCGGTCTTCAAAAAAACCCTTTAAACGAAGTTGTCCATAACCCCAATCGCCAAGAATGTAGTCATAACGATTTAGCACTTCACTCCATCTTTCACTGATTGCTTCCTCATTGTAAGCATCACCTCGTTCTTCTACAAGTTCGAAATTCAGATTCTCTATGACAAACATATTCCACCTCTAGTGAGTTTAATTTATTGTTTCCGCAAAAAATTCGAGTAGAAACTGCTATAAGTAGTATAACACTCAATCTTTTTTTCTCCTATGATTTCCAAAGTAAAAATTGTTCTTTCTACACAAACTATCCTGAATCAATTTTCTTTTTACATAAACGATAGAGAAATCTTGTTTCGTGAGAAGAAGTATTTTCCGATTTGAATTTGTTCAAATATCCAAATTAAACTTTCAAGGAGCATACCATGAAGAAATTTCTACTGATAATAATGATTCTTTTCTTTGCTCACTCAGGTGTGGGACATAGTGCAGAAATCCATAATGATTTAAACAAACGTCTGGATTTATACCAATGGGCAGAGGCGGAATCTGGTATTCCTTGGTACTACATAGCAGGTATTGATCAATATGAGAGAAGCTTATTATTGGCAGACAAAGATGCCTCTCCTACCCAAAACAATATCAGCATTCGTTTTTCTGATGCAGTATGGGGCGGAATCGCAAACCCCAATTCCGACGATACAAATCCAGTCTCCATCCAGTTTTTCCAAGGAATTGGCCTTGATGGAAACGGTGATGGCGTGGCCTCTCGAAGTTCGGACGAGGACTTATTAAAGACGATGACAACGATTCTAGCGAAGCAAGGCTTTGACAAAGAACACTTCAAAATCGGTTTATGGGAGCACTATAAGAAGGATCGCTCGGTGAGCATCATTATGAGCAATGCTCGATTATTTGAGAAATATCAGAACATTGACTTGCAGAAAAAAGTGTTCCCGATTTCAAAAAAGCGTAACTATACTTACAAAGATACTTGGGCAATGGCACGAGGCTTTGGCGGAAAGCGCACACATGAAGGTACTGATATTTTCGCTGATTACGGAACGGGCGTCCGCTCAACCTGCTATGGCATCGTTGAATTGAAAGGTTGGAACAGATTTGGTGGTTGGCGAATAGGTATTCGTGATATCAACAACACCTACCACTATTATGCGCATCTAAGCTCCTTTGCTAAAGACATTCAAATTGGCGATTTAGTCGAACCAGGACAAATTATTGGTGGTGTGGGTAGCTCCGGATACGGGCCTGTAGGTACTTCAGGTAAGTTCCCACCGCATCTCCACTATGGGATGTATAAAGCTAGACAGTATACTGAATGGGCGTTCAATCCCTACCCCTTCCTTGTAAAATGGGAGAGACAAAGCGAGTAAGGTTTAGTTAATGCAATCTAATTGATGATATTGTCAACCGCCCAAGATTTCTTCAGAAAAACAAGATTTCTTCAGAAAAACAAGATTTCATCAACAACCGTGATTGCATTCCCTGTGAAAACGAAATCAGTTACTGCTTCAAAAATGGAAGATCATCAACATGGCTTGCTTCAGGAAATTTTCATTTGCTCAATGTGCAAGTAGAAATATTTCGTGATAGCAAGCCTTTGTTCTTTATAAATTGAAATAGGAATTATGGCACTATTTTGAACAGGAAACGGATAAGATGATTAGTTTCAAATACTATTGTTCTGCATTTTTCGAAGATCCAACATTGGGAAACATCCCATTATAGAAGCCTGGCACATCACCTTGAATCATCCCCATTGCGATTGGGATATTGGTTGTCACGGTCGTCACTTTTGTGGAAAATGGTGCTAGGATACTGACATGCACTTTTGCTTCTACGATAATTTTCACAAATGCATTATTGATTCCATATGATTTGATTTCTGGTTTCACATCTGTTTCCACATCAAAGAAGTAATAACATTGACTA
>JAVBKB010000205.1:0-22134 GCA_031554275.1 Caryophanales bacterium
GCGTTTTCCCAACTACTAGAAGCGGTAAAAAAAGCATTGCTTGGTTTTGGCTAACGGACAGTACGTACTATATTCAATTTGGTGATGTTAAGTTGTTTGAACATTCAAAAGAGGCGCAGGAAAAGGTTGGACTAAGTGCTACTTGTGATGAATATCCATATATCCGCCAGCTTGAAGATTTCTTTGATATCCTGCCACAGGTTTCAGCGGGGATACCAGAAGAAATATATCGTTTTGTTTACACTAATGGCACTTTGGAGTGGCTTGAAAGAGAGGTTAGGGAGTGGTATGAAAGAATTGAGGACCTGACTACTGAGCAATTTGAAGTATTTGATTCCGTCAGCCGCTTTATATGGCATGGGTGTTTAGATACAGGCTATCTCCGTGTAAAAAGTCGGATATTTTTCTATCATGTAAATGATCGATTGGTCATTCATTATGATTTCCTTGATAAGGATGACAATGGTGTCCCAATCTGGTCAGCGACTTCTGGAAAATACGAAATGACATGGCAGAAATTTGTTGATGAGATTGAGGATTTGTTGAACAGATTCTTTGCTGATATGGATAAGCAAGTTGATGATGCAATTAAGGATTTGATGAATGAGGAGTTCTATCAACCCCTTGTGGCAAGGGACACAAAAAAAGGTACTAAAATAAATCAAGTTGATTATCTGAGGAAAGAGCATGCGGATCGAAAAGAATTCTTCTATACGATTCTAGAAAAAGTCAAAATTGGAGAAGTAGCGTCAGAACATGATTGGAACGCTATTCCCACACATATAAACACGATTCGAAAAGAACTGCGATCAATGATGTTGGATAGACCACGAATTGTCGTGGACTTCAATGAGATGGTTGGCGATAATTTGATTTTGCTTTCGAAAGAAGATTCGAAATATGATTCAGCCTATAATCTCATTACCTTTCAACAAGGAATGCCCGTGTACATATATTCTGATGATAATTTGGACGAGGATGACAAGATTGACTGCATCATTGCTGATGGAATAGCAGTAGAAACTCCGCCAGAACTTCATAAAAACTATGAACATGTGAAATGGTGTTGCAAGCTAGTTGGAGAAATCCGTTTTATGTCTGATAAAGAATAATGGTTACACATGATCGAACGTATTTAGAGATGCTCGCAGATTGGAAATTTCTCCACATTTCTAGTCATACTTTCTCTTTGGCACGCATATACATCTACAATGCCAAATATTTAGGAGAATAGTTATGAAAAAAACAAAGCCGATCGTCATTTCAATTGCCCTCGTATTTCTCATTGTAATTGTAGTGCCAACACTACTGGCATCCCCCGACAAGAAAGCGAAACCCGTTGCAACAGCTAGTAAACCGATACTCACACCAGTGACACAGCAAGAAGATGATCTGATTGTTACTGTGCTTCGAACACAATCTAGCACGGTAGAAAATGTGCCATTAGAAGAGTATGTAGTAGGTGTGGTTGCGACAGAAATGCCAGCTGATTTTGAGCTTGAAGCACTTAAGGCACAGGCGCTTTCAGCAAGAACATACATTGTCAAAACAAAACTAAGTCAAAAGGATTCAACTGATAGCGATGTGACTGACTCTACAAAAGACCAGGTATATAAGAATGATCAGGAGCTGCGCAAACTTTGGGGAAATGATTATGAGTGGAGAATAGATAAGATCCAGCAGGCAGTAAATGAAACAAGAGGGCTGGTGCTAACCTATGATGGACAACCTATTACAGCATCGTTTTTCTCGACTAGTAATGGACGCACAGAGAATTCTGAAGACTACTGGACTAGCCCACTACCCTATTTAAGAAGCGTTGATAGCCATTGGGATGTTGATTCACCCAAGTTCGATAACACAGTTACAATCTCTGCTACTGATTTCGAAAAGAAACTAGGTGTGAAGATCGATAAAGGCCAGACAGTGGTTGAACCGAACAAAAGGACAGAAGGAAATCGCGTGGCGAATATCACAATCGGTGGGAAAAGTTTTACCGGGAAAGAGATCCGAGAAAAGCTTGGACTTCGCTCATCTGACTTCGTCATGAAAAGGGATGGTCAAAAGATCACCATCTCCACAAAGGGGTTTGGTCATGGTGTTGGCATGAGTCAGTATGGGGCAAATGGCATGGCAAAGGAAGGAAAGAAGTACACCGAGATTGTTGCTCACTACTATAGTGGCACGGTGATCTCTAGCGCAAGCGCCTTCGTTCCACAGATGACGGCAAGAAAGTAATGTTATTAACCCTGTAAAAATCATACAAAAAATTTTCTTCGCTCATGTATATATTTTCTGTAACCTGTTCAGAATGGGTGCAGAGGTGATGAAAATGAGAGAGGAAAATCCTTCTCAAGAAAAGAAAAACAAAATAGCAAATCATAAGTGGTTCTTACCAGGCGTCTACATCGCATGTGTTGCTTTGGTAATGATCGGTGCATTCTGGTATCAAAGCACTTTGGATACTCCAAACGTAAATCCAAATAGCTCCGCACAGATAAGTGATAATACCAGCCAACCATCACTTGAAGTGAACAAACCACTTGAAAACTTTGTAATGCCACTTGCAGACTCTGATAAAGTTGTTATCAAAGGACAATTCTATGATATCAACGGAGACGAAGGGCAACAGGAAGCAGCACTTGTAAAGTACGGCGATACTTATCAGCCAAATACAGGCATTGACTATGCGTTGAAGGATAACGCAAGCTTTGATGTATTGGCAGCAATGAGTGGAACTGTTACACGCGTGCAAAATGATGCACTGCTTGGAAATGTGGTTGAGATCGAACACGAGAAAGGTCTTGTCACACAATACTCTTCCATTACGAATATCGCTGTTAAAGCAGGGGATAAAGTAATGCAAGGCACATCAATTGCCAAGGCAGGGCGAAGTGAAATTAACAAAGATGCTGCAGTGCATGTGCACTTTGAAATGCGCAAAGATGGCACCGCAGTCAATCCAAACAATTTCTTAAAGAAGCCCCTAAGCTCACTTAAGGCATGGGATCTAAAAGATATTGCAACTTCTGCGAAGGAGCAAATGCAGAAGAAACAACAAGAGAAAACAACTGACACAAATCCTGCAGCGCCTTCTAATCAAGAAGAAAAACCTGCTAGCCAAGACGAAAAACCAGCTAATCAAGAGCAGACACCTGCAACAGATTCAACGAAAAAAGATAACACAGGCAGCGAACAAGAGACGAACAAAACTCAACCAGAGGCTGAGTAATCTCTTGTACATAGAAGGATTGCTTACGATAAAGTAAGCACCTTTGCGGTAAAGTAGCACCTTTGTTTAGAACAAGCGAACTACCCATAAATGTTAGATATCCATCTGACATTTGTGGGTTTTTTGTATGTCGAGATGTTACTGATGTGGAAATGACGAAACAGTCATGCGGAATCCACAGTTAGGATCTATCCTGTTTCCTGTAAAAATGGAGTGGAAATAAGAGGGGATTCTATGCGCGCGAATGGAAAAGCGAAGTATGCCCGAGTGTATAAGAAATGACTGAGAAAACGGCTTGAGATTTTCGCCATTTGTACCTCGTGATTTTATCAGGAAACGGGGGTAAATGACAAAGACCAATTAAGCCATTATCACGCATAAGCAATCTAGTAAACAACACTATTCTTGACGATCTGATCCAATAAAGTTAGCGTTTTGGCTAACTTTGTGGGGCAGGTCATATTGAATGGTGTTTTTTAATTCAAGAATGGTGTAAATGCCCTTTTCATATCCGAATTTTTGGATGGGTCATATTTTACAATAGAAGAACAGACACTTTGTGAACGCATTTCAATGAAATCTGTAGTCGGATTTTGTGGGAAGGCGTTGAGTTACAGAAAATATTATTCTGTTTAAGAGGTGACATAAGGAGGTGGAATTAGTATTTATTGCTGAAAGACAAATCCAAAACACTAATCGACTACATGATCACAAATTATTAATAATTAGAGGGAGAGTTAAAATGAAAAATTTAAAAAGAAGCTTCATCATTTTGATTGTAGCAATGGTAATAGGTCCAATCATACCAATCAAGACCTCTGCAGAATCAGTTGAGCCGCCTAGGGAATTGATTACTGAACAGCTGGAACAACAAGAGCCAGTGGGAATTCTTATCGAAGATAAGGAGAAGCGCGAGGAAAACACGAAAGTTTTTCAAATGACAGACAGATCTTATCAAGCTGCAGTTTACCAATATCCAGTTCACTTTCAAGAGGACGGGGAATGGAAAGATATCGATAACACACTGCAAGAGGAAGTGGACATCGATACTGACCTAATAGAGACTTCTGAAGCGACATCAACGGAAGTAAATAGTGCTGCGGAAACTGAAAAGTCAAAGGAAAGCAACACCGAAGGCACAAATAAGCCTAAAGTGGAATCAAGTTCAACGGATGCCACTAGCGCAGAGAGTAAGAATAATACAAAGAAAAAAGATAGCACCCAGCAAACTGTTGCAGATGAAGGCTTAGGGATCAAACAAAATGAATTTAAGATTCACTTTTCCAAAAACACAACCAAGAAAAAACTCGTGAAAATCAAACAAGCTGATTTCACAATTAGCTGGAATTTGGATGGGATTCAGCAAACGAGCCCAGTTAAGGAAAAAGTGAAAATCCCCAATGAAGAGAGGTTCACTAACGACGAGAAGAAGCAAGCACTAAAGAATCTAGTGTCATCTGTAGTCTATCCTGAGGCACTGCCAAATGTCGACTTAGAGTATAAGGTCATCTCAAAGAATGTGAAAGAAAACATTATTTTTAAAAAGAAGTCTGATAATAGCCAATTGACTTTTACCTATAATGTCAAAGGGGTAACGCCTAAAATAGAAAACAATATGGTGAGCTTCTATAGTGATGCCGATCCAAGCAAGGTTGTCTATCAATTGAGTGCACCAATCATGTTTGATGCTAATGGTGCTAAATCAACTGATATTGTCATGGGATTAGCCCAGAAGAATAAGAAAACCTATCAACTTACAGTGACGCCAAATGCAGAATGGCTCAATGCGAGTGAACGCAAGTATCCAGTTACAGTAGATCCAACTGTGATCACTGATACTTATGCACCACAGATCTATGATTCTTATGTAGCACAATACTATCCGAATTCGAATTTCTACCTGAAAGAGTGGATGCGAATGGGTATGAATGGGGAGGGGATTAATCGAGGCTACATCAAGTTCACATTGCCAACGATTTCCTCAGCTAATGTAATCACAAATGCACAAATAAATCTGGGTTTATACAACACGAAAGCATCTTCTAGTCAAATTAATGTGCACAAAGTAACAAAGGATTGGGCATCTGAAACCATTACGTGGAATAACATGGCAACATATGATCCGATTGTGACCGATTATTCACATGTTTCGGGTACCTGGGGTGGAACGTTTGATTGGAATATCACTGATATCGTGAAGAAATGGTATACTTCGGAACCAAACTATGGACTTATGTTCAAAGCAGCAGACGAATCTGCTAATTTCACAGAAGTATTTGCATCAGATACAAGAGCGATCTACGACAACTATCGCCCAGTAATTCTCATTAGTTATGTGAATAACAATGGTTTAGAGGATAACTGGTCATACCACTCGCAAGAATTGAGTCGTGCAGGCACTGGCTATGTAAATGACTATTCAGGAAACTTAACATGGGAGCACAATGACCTAGATATGAGTGGGAACCGTGCGCCAATTAACTTAACACACTATTTCAACAGCAATGATCGACTAGCTTGGACAGCTGCAGGGTATGGCTGGCGTCTGAATTATGGAAGGCATTTAGCATATAATTCGGAACTAAATCAATATTCATATGTCGATGACGATGGGACGATTCATTATTTCTCGTCAGCAACAGGCGGAAGTCCCTATACTGATGAATCTGGATTAAACATTACACTTGAAATGAAGAACGCTTCAGCGGAAGAGGTTTGGGTAATTAAAGATAAAGCTGGAGATGTCTTGAACTTTGATGCTAATGGACGGTTGATGAAGTGTAAAACTGCTAATAACAACGCAGTGACTGTTCAATATGTAAGTGCCTCTAGTTGGGATATTTCAAAGTTAATTGATGGAGCTGGTCGCGTAGTAGCCTTGACTTATGATGGCTCTGGTCAACTGACAAAGATTACAGATCCGAGCGGGCGAGCGACTCAGTACGCGTATACAGGCTGGAAGTTGACAGGTATTACCTATCCTGATGGGAAACAAGCCAGCTTTACGTATGATGCGAATAATAATTTGATCAATGTGAAGGATATTGACGGTCAACAAATGAATTACAGCTATACATCCGTTGCGCCCTATCGTGTAGCACTCTTTGCAGAAGGAGTGTCAGGAAAACAATATTATGGAACAAGCGTTGCGATTTCATATGGCTTTAACACAACTAGCTTTTCCGATAATAGTAGTAGAAAAGAAGTATACCAGTTTGATCATTCAGGCAACACAAAGATGGTTCGTGATGCTGAAGGAGATGCTGAATACTATAAGTACAATCTCGCCAAAGGTGCGAATAAAAATAAAATGACAGCCGTATCTAAGCTACAGAAGACGACCATGAATTACCTGCTCAACCATAACTTTGAGCGCGGTGTAGAATATTGGAATGTAGCGAATGAAACAGGCTCAACTGGATCCGGGAGCGCTGTTAGTGGTGTGTTCAAAGAAGGAAATGTCTCACTTTCAGTGAAAAAGACAAATACAGTCCTTAGTCAAGGTTATAAACAAAGTGTTACCTTACCGCTAGGTCAAGATTATGTGCTTTCTGGACAAATCAAAACCACTGCTGTCTCAGCAACAAATAAAAAGGGTGCTGCTATCTACTTAGCGTACACCGATCAAACAGGCACACGACAGATTGTAAGATCAAGCTATGTCAATGGCACAAAGGATTGGACGTGGGTGGAAGCGGCCATCACCTTGCCTTCAAATGCAACTAGTAATACTGTGGATGCGTACCTCGTTGTCGAAGGTGAAACTGGGACTGCGAACTTTGATTGCTTGCAGTTGGAGAAAGGCAAAGTATCTAGTCGGTATAATATCATTGAAAATAGTGATTACCACTTCTCACAAACTTATTGGGGCGCAAACGGTAACAGCTATTGCGGTGTGGCAAACAATTCACCATTAACACCAACTGTATTTGTTGTACCTGGTAAAGCAACTGAAGCAAATTTCGTCTATCAAAGTGTACCGATTGCAGGTAAGAAAGGTGATCAATTCACTCTGAGTGGCTGGGCAAAAGCCAATTCTGTCGCCCTAAAGAATACAGATCGCGTATTTGGATTAGCGGCGCGCTTCTTCAAAACAGATGGTACTGACCAAATGGCTGTTGTACCATTTAACGAAGACTCAACAGAGTGGCAATACCTTTCAGATACAGTGGTTGCAAATGGAGACTATAAGTCAGTTTACATCTACGGACTATACTATGGTCAGGAAAACACAGCAACGTTTGATGGTATTCAGCTCTATCGTGAACCATTCGAGTCAACCATCAGTTATGACGCCAACGGAAACGTAGTTGCCGATGCAGCTGTTAATGGGGATAAAACAAAGTATACGTATAATGCAAACAACGATGTTACTGAATATATCGATGAAGAGGGTAACAAAACAACCTTTAGCTATGATGCCAAACATAATCTAATAGGTTCTGAGTCTTCGAAGAAGGTTAACACAGCACTCACCTATGATGGTTATGGAAATGCCAAAACCACTACCACACAGAATAAAGAGAAAACGATTGCGATGGAAGCAAGTGCGACCTATACAGCAGATGCCAACTATCAAGCATCCGCAACAGATGAAGTTGGTAACACTTCCCTCTCAGAATACGACTTAAAGAAAGGCAACTTAACCAGTGCAACGGATGCTGCAGGCAACAAAACGCAGTATACGTATGATCCGAATACCGATGGCTTATTGTCAACTACTTCTACCGTTGATGGGAAGTCAACTACAAACAGCTTTGGTTATACCAATGATTTATTGACAAGCATCAACGCGAATGGCAACAGTTTTGGTTTTGGCTACAATGAATTTGGTCAAAACACAAGCGTTTCCATCGGTACGAAACCAATTGTCACGAACAACTATTACTATTGGAATCACCTGCAAGAAAGCACAAAATACAATAATGGTGCAAAGATTTCTTATCAATACGATCCATCAGATCGCTTAACAGCAAAATTATACAATGATGCAGTTGCCTATCAATATACGTATGACAATGAAGGCAATCTTGGGTTACTAACTGACGTACAAAACAAGGTTACTTATCGCTACAGATATGACACCAAAGACCGCTTGATCAATACTTTCGACTCATTGGGAAATAGTGTATACTTAGGCTATAATACAAAAGATCAGTTATTGAAATACGAATTTGCGAACTCAGCCAAGAAGTATACAACAGATTTCACATACGATAGCGAAGGCAATCCAACTTCAGTCAAGTACAATCAAGGCGACGCCACCAATGCCCGTCAAATCAACTACACCTATGATGGTCTAGATCGTCAAATCGGTAAGGCTGTTTCAAAGGATGGAACCAATCCGTTTAATACAACGATTACTTATAAAACTGGTACTGGCACCGGGAAGACAACAAGTCTAATAGACTCTGTTCAAAATGGTAGTAATAAGCTCACTTACACCTATGATAAACTCAATAACATTAAGACCGTTACTGATAATGGGAAAGTTATCACCTATACCTATAATGAGCAAAGCGAACTCACTCGTGAAGATAACCAAGCTGTAGCGAAGACCTATGTCTACACCTACGATGTGCGTGGAAACATCCTAACGAAGAAAGTGTATGCGTTCACAACGGGAACGCCAGCAAATCCGCAAATTGAATATGCTTATCAATATGGTGATACGAATTGGAAGGACAAGCTAACTGCGATTACAAAGACAACCTACACTGCAGGTGTTGGTTCGGCAGTTACAACACCGATTACTTACGATGCCAATCTGATCGGTCAGCCAACCACAATGGACGGCAATACCATGACATGGTCATGGGGAACACAACTTGCAACTTTGGCAAATGCGAAGATTGATGCGAAATATACGTATGATGAATCAGGCACACGCACAAGCAAGACAGTCACAGACAAAGCAACTGGGAAAGCTGTTACAACAAGCTATGTGCTAGATGGTGATAAGGTAGTTTACGAGAGTGATGGCACGAATAAGATCTACTATACTCGTGATAGCGCTGGCAACTTGCTCGGGATCAATGTTAATGGTGTGGAATATACGTATATTTTCAGTCAACAAAATGATGTCATTGGAATTATTGACAACAGTGGGACACTCGTAGTTTCATATCAATATGATGCTTGGGGAAATATCGAGAGCACCACAGGCAGTTTAAAGGATACTGTTGGAAAGCTCAATCCATATCGATATAGAAGCTACCGCTATGATGAAGAGACGAAATGGTACTATTTACAGAGCAGATACTATGTGCCCGAAATCGGTCGGATGTTAAGTGCGGATGATGTGGAAGTCACAACTGTGACACCAGAAAACCCTGGAAATGACAAGAATCTATTTGCTTATTGTGATAATAATCCTGTGATGCGAGCAGATACTGAGGGGCAATTTTGGCACTTCATTGTTGGCGCAGTTGTTGGTGGCGTAATTAATGCAACTAAGAAAGTGGTGTCAAATGTAAGAAACGGGGTGTCTTGGCATAAAGGTATATTTTCATCCTTTGGATCAGGAGCACTGAGTGGAGCGCTTTCAATGACAGGTTGGGGGAGAGGGATTCAAGCATTTGGAAACGGCATGTTGAGTGCAGTACAAACAGCCCGTTCTGGTGGTTCTTTTGGAGAGGTAATACGTGACGGGCTTATTGGCGGTGCTGAAGGCGCTTATGGCGGACGAGGATCTGGGAAGCTGTTCAGTAGTTATGGTAAGAAGTTGAATAAAAAGATCATAAAAAAAATCACACACCCTAATACAACACATATCAAAAAATCTATAAGTTATTACAAGAAAAGTACAAAAACAAATTATAAAAGGTATGTTAGGAAGACTGTCAGAAAATCAATACCCCATATTGCTCGTACTGCAATACTCGGATATTAAAACCATACCCTGAAATTTACTCTTCTTCGTTATTTAAAATAAAGGGATAGGGTCAAAGTAGAACCAGATGATTCCTTTGTCCGCTTCTGATTCTTTTAATAACTAATCTAAATGGCAAATAGCCAAATTGATTATATACATTTTCTGAGCCTGTTATGAAAGAAGGTTTGTATATGTTGGAAAAAATCGGAACAGTTCTCTTAATTGGGGCAATTGATATCTTTTTCTTATATGGCAGTTGCGGAGTATTTGTTTTTGTATTTGAAAGAAGTATGGGAGTAAAGAAGTTTCGCTCTAAAACCAATTATCAAAAGAAATTGGGGATGCCGATATGGAAAAGATATCTGTTTAGGGAGCACAAGCAATATATAAATAAATTTGAATATTATTTATATATTGTTTATCTTTTCAGTTCAATTATATGGCTAGGTGCAATGCCGATATTGGCCATATTGCCCCAGGGGGATTTTTATAGTGTATTGCATCGTATATTCTTGATTGCGCTTTACATCTATTCATTCCCAGCTATGTATGCTTTTATTCGATTAATTAGATATTCTGATAACGATCTAATCTTGGGTAAAGAGAAAAAGCGAAAAAGGTAGTTCGTCAGTTCAACTCGAAATGGTAAAATACATTTTGAGTTGAACTTTTTATAAATAAGAAATACGAAACTGTTGGAAGTGACCTTTGTATTACATCCTATCGGTTTCCATTTGCTTCATTACGCTAGCCGGATTTTATTTATACGACAAAAGTGTTTTGAATAAACAAGTTGATATCCCGCTAAATAATCTTAATTAATATAAATCTGCGCTGTTAATGCTATTAACACCGCGAGATATTAGAAGTTGCACAACAAGTCAAGCTTGGCGAGGAACTGCCTGGGTGGGTAGTAAAGGGGTTCTCTCTGCTAATATCGCAAGGGTTGTAGTTAGGCAATGCAAGTGCTGCGAATAGACCAAATGGGAATATGAGATACAGAACATATTCGGGGCCGAAGAAAGTAAAGAAAAAAAGTTTTCGTTCTTGTAGCACGGAGTTGGGAATAAGGAGAAAGTAAATCAGACGAGAAAAAACAGACAGTGCAAAGTTAGAAAAAAAGAAGTGATAATTATGAGCTATGAAGAAAAAATGAAACAATTGGATCAGATAGAAGATGAAGATTTTTATGATGAAGAATCTTTCTTGAAGCTAATCATGTTCTCCAAAGACAAAGAGAGCATGATTCGTCTCCAAGTGGCAGAGCTTTTGGCAGATTATCCAGAAGAATTAAGGGCACAGAAAGTCCTTCTTTCGTTAACAAACGACAAGCATCATCTTGTGAGGACGGAGGCTTGTGATTCTTTGGGTTCTTTTCCAAAAGAAGAAGTAGCTACTCAGCTAAAAATAAAGTCAGAAAACGATAAACACTACTTGGTGAGAGGATACGCAATATTATCACTAGTTGACAACGCGCTTGAGTTAAAGAAACTTAGCGAGGACACTGTTTCCTTTCTTGAACAGAAGTTAGCTTTCGAAAAAAAGCTTTTTGTTAAATTATGCTGTTATCAAGGGCTTTATATGCTTGGTCACAAAGTTTATCTAGAAAATATTGTGCGATTAATAAAGTCTAGAAGTTATAATCTAAGGTGCTCCGTTATAAATTCGTTTCTGGATATCGTAGATAAACAAAATGTAGCACAATTAAAATGTATTGTTAATCAGCAATACAAAATAGAAGATACAAGATTAATAAAAAGCTATATAGAAGGCTTTCTGGATTTCTGCGAAGAAAAGGGCTTTTAGTAGAGAAAGTTTAAAGAGACTGTCCCAAAATGGAAAAGGGAATTGAACTAAAAAAACCGGATTACGGGAAATAAAAAAAATGGGTAATAGAGTCAAGTCAAGTTTGGCGAGAGTTGCCTGGGTAGTTAATGGGGTTCTCTCTGCTAATTTGACTACTACCATTCTCACTATTTCAAGTGCTGCGAGTAGACTTAATGGGAATATGAGATACAGAACATATTCAGGACCGAAGAAAGCAAAGAAAAAAACGTTTTCGTTTTCGAAATATAGCACACACATTCTTACTGCAAAGGGTAACATTAGGGATAGTGGACTAATAGGTGTGTCTGACAATGAATTAAGCAGAAGATATAAAGATAAAAATATTTCAAAGAAAGAAAAGATAAGAATAAAAAAAGAGCAAAAAGCAAGACAAACACGCAAGTCTAGAAAAGGAAAATAATTAAAAAACAGTCTTAAAGGTAGTGATGATAATTGAATATACAGGAAAAAGAGTTGTTTCTTCGGCAAGTCGAAGAGAATGATAGCCATAATGTAGAGATAATGACAACATTAATGAAGTTAGCACAAGATCGGTCGCCTTTTATCAGAATAGATGCAATAGAATTATTGGTTGATTATCCTACAAGTGAAGTGGAAGACCTCCTGCTAACCTGTCTAAATGATAAAAACGAACTTGTGAGAACAGAAGCTGTAGATGCATTAAGTATTTTTCAATCTAAGTTTGTTTATGATCATTTAAGAATAAAAGCAAGCGAAGACCCTTGTTATTTAGTAAGAGCCTACGCAATTTCGTCTCTAACGGATGTTGCTAAATCAATGAATCATCTTATTCTGGAAACAATTGCTTTCATTATTGAGAGAAGTTTTGTAGAGAGAAGGATCCTGATTAAACTGAACTGCTATAGATCCTTGTATATTCTAGGAAATAAAGAATACTTAAATGAAATGCTGGCCATCATTCACTCTAAAAACTATCGGAACAGATGTGCAGTAGCAAACATATTGGCAGATGTTATCAATAATGAAAACTCAGAAAAAATTCTGGAATTCGTTAAAGCCAGACTTGAAATGGAAGATACTATAGCAGTAAAAAGCACTATAAACGAGTTTTTAGAATACTGTAAGCGAGAACGCTATCTAATCTGATGTCTGATGAGATACAGCATAAAAATTTTCAAGAGATTTCACAAATTCAAACAAGGCATTTGATTTTGGTAATGTAGATGTAATAAAGAGATTGAAAAGTATCTACAAGCAGGTACATCTATGATGTGCGTGGAAACATCTTGACGAAGAAGGTGTACGCGTTCACAACAGGGAATGCTAGCAAATCTGCAAATTGAATATGCTTATAGATACGGGAATGTGAATTGGAAGGATAAGTGACAGCCTACACGCTGGAGTCAGTGCAACAGTTATGACACCGATCTGATCGGGAAGTCAACTTCGATGGAAGATGGAAAAACAGAATATTAACCTGACTCAAAAATGTATGCTTCGTTTTGAGTCGGGGATTTTTACTATAGTGCAAAGATCTCATAATTAATACGATCCATTGAAGACTTATTAAACTGGTAATGGGCTATCACAAAAACAGCTTGATGCATTAATAAAAGATTCAAACTCTGGCAGATCATCAAAAAAAACCTGAAGAAGTCTCAGATTTCATACATATCCTTTTCACCAATTATCCAATTCGGTCACCCTTTTGAACAGGGTGGTCTGGTTTTAGTAAGACGACACCTTGCTCAGAGTATGTACCCAGTACGAGCACTTCCGAACGAAATCCAGCAATTATTCGTGGTGGGAAGTTGACGATGCCAATCACTTGTTGACCAACTAAGTCCACTGCTTGGTAACAATCTGTAATTTGGGCGCTAGATTGTTTGTGGCCAATTTCATTGCCAAAGTCTATAACTAATTGATAAGCTGGCTTTCGCGCTTTTGGAAGTGGCTCAGCTTGAATAATCTCCCCGATTCGAATATCTAGCTTCATAAAGTCCTCAAATGTTGCCATATTCATAACCCCCATTTATCACATCATTCTATTATAAATAACGAAGAATTGGAAGTCTCCATTGGGGTTTGTAAATCGCACTGCTAGAATCAGTTTTATCACTCAATTTTACCTTCTGTACGGGTTTTCAGAACTACAAAATTATGATCAACCTGGGTTTTCAAAATTGTAATAATCCCATAGTTTTTCAGACTAACGAAAACCTGATCAGAAAGGTTTCGGAACTTAATTATGACCAGCCATGGCAATATTCCATGAAATAATATAATTTTGTTTTCACATAAAATCTTAATGAAACTGATTCGTTTTTGTGTCGATTGTGCCATAATTAAATTACGTGAATCAATTTCAACATACAAAGCTTTGTGCGGTAATGGAGTATGAACTTATGCTCGATGTCGTTTAGGAAATCGACTACTATTCTAGTAAACTCCAATTTTTAAAAAAACGAAATTGACTCAAGTAGAAAAGGTATGGGAGGAACAGTTGGTGTCAAAAAAGTTTTTTATAGCTGAAAAGGATTTAAAGCAATTGATTTCGGAAAGTGAAAAGTCTACATGTATCGCTACCGATGAGATTATGGTGAATGGAAGCAAGGTTGGTTATATGGTTCGTGGAGGGTCTATGTCTGAAGGGGATTCTGGCTGGGCGTTCTATGCAGGGAACGAATCCGAGGAATACTTGCAAGATTTCGATGATGCTGGTGTGTACTCACTAAATCAAGTCTGCAATTATGATGAGGATATTATTCCGTTTCTCGATGCACCAGAAGGTAGTGCCTTCTGCCGTGATGATGCTGGCGCTTTCATAATGATTGAAGAGGATTCGGATTCAGATGAAGAAGTAGGTGAAGTGAATTATCTGAGTGAAGTGGAAATGAAAGAAATTGAAGCCCATTTGGATGAGCACATTGGTCCAGTGAAAAATGTTTATCATGAAATCATTTCTGACTTTATCCATGTAGATATTCTCGTCATTGAGCCAACCGAAGAAAGAAATTACTACACACTTTGCACGATGGGGATGAGTGCTATCCCAATGAATGTACCCGAAGAATTGCGTGAGGAGTATGATCTGGATTTTGCAGAAATGATGATATCGCTGCCGCCAGATTGGAATATTCGAGACGATAGAGAAGAAAACTACTGGCCAATTAGATGGCTGAAGATACTGGCGCGTTTGCCATATCAAAATAACACTTGGCTGGGCTTTGGACACTCTATTCCAAACGGTGAGCCGTTTGCAGGTAATACTTTACTAAGTGGCATCATATTGGATTTCCAGGCTAGCTTTCATGATGATGAAGCAAATATCACACAGATTGAGCTGTCAACTGGCAAAGTGATAAATTTCTACTCCCTCATACCTGTATATGATGAGGAAATGAATGAGAAGCTTGAGACAAATGCTGAAACCGTTTTAGAGAAAATATATGAAGTCACACCTACACAGGTTATTGATATTCAACGAAAGAATGTATCAGGACAGAAAATAATACACTAGTCAACAATTCACTAATTGTTGGTGCAAGTTAGAGTGGCACTTGCTTATCTTGATTGTTGGTCAAAAAAAATACACTAGCCTGAACTTCATCGTATGTTTGATAAAAAAATCAAACATTTGGTGATGATCATCTACTAGTGTATTTTGCTTGCAAAGCTAATCTATTGGATATTTCTGCGCATCTATTTACAAATCGTTTTATGTCAAATCAATCAGACAACAAATTTATTCAGAAATCTTTTTCAATTGCTCTTCCAATCTCAGGAAGCGAGCAAAATCTTTTATAATAATTAATTTCTCCGATGGTAGAGACTGTAAATCAAGATAAAGCCTAGGAATTTCATCACTAATAAAAGAAACACCACTCGATTCTTGATATCTCTTTTGAAGGCCGAACAAATACTCAATGGAAACATCATAAAGCATAACGAGTGACCGAATAATATTTGGGTCAATATTGGATTTGTTGCGCTCATATCGGGATAATTGAGCATCACTTATGTTTATGAGTTCGCCAACCTGTCTTTGTGTAAGACCTTTCTTTTTCCTTGCAATCCGAAGTCGTTCACCAAAACTCATCAAGGGATCCGTCGGGTTGAAATTCTCATTTGTTGTGGTCTTCATGTCCATAACGGAATTATAACGGCAATTGCAGAAAATGAGATTGTTTTTGTCGAATAACGCAAATTGGGCGAAAATTTGCATATATTGAGGTATAATTTTAAAAATAATTTCATTTACTGCAATTATAATGACAATATATTGGTTTATTTTAAGAACAAAGATATATATTAGTGGACAATTAATTTCCAAATTTGCTTTGCAAATCAAATATTATAGATACACCAGTAAAGTGCGCTTTTTAATTTGCTCATGTATAATGAAGAAGGTGTTTCTGAAGCGGGAATCCATCCCTGAAATTGGTTTTGTAGGGGTTTAACGGATTATCTTTATGCCCCGCTTAGACGGATAAGAATATTACCTTAGGAGGTAAGTATCAATGGATCAACAATTTATTGAAATTATTCATGCAAGAGAGAACAACTTAAAGAATGTCAGTTTGAAAATCCCCAAAGGAAAAATCACTGTCTTCACAGGTGTTTCTGGTTCAGGAAAATCATCGATCGTTTTCGATACAATTGCGCAGGAAGCTGGGCGTCAATTGAACGAAACCTATAGTAACTTTGTCAGACTATTCTTGCCGCGTTATAGTCGCCCAGATGTTGATGAAATTCATAATCTATCAACTGCTGTGATTGTCGATCAGAAGCGATTAGGCGGAAATGCACGTTCGACGCTGGGAACAATTACAGACATCAATCCGCTACTAAGATTATTGTTCTCTCGCTTTGCCAAGCCGCATGTCGGATATGCGAATGCATACTCTTTCAACGATCCACAAGGAATGTGTCCGAAGTGCGAAGGGATTGGGAGAACGATTACTTTAAATATTGAGACTGCGATTGATCAAGAGAAGTCGTTAAATGAGGGAGCTATCTTACTTCCAGGTTACACGGTGGGGCAATGGCAGTGGAAGGCGTATGCCGAATCAGGTTTCTTTGATGCAGATAAAAAGATCAAAGATTATACAAGTGATGAGTTTGAGACACTGGTCTATGCTGAATCCCAAAAAGTCGTTCGAACCTATCAAAATAGTGATTTCAACTCTACTTACGAAGGCTTGGCTGTTAAATTCATGCGTTCAAATGTGAACAATGAGCGGGAGACAACTGAAGCAAAAGCCAAGAAAATTAAGAATTTTACAACGAATTGTACTTGCCCCTCCTGTCATGGCATGCGTTACAGTGAGCAGGTGCTATCGTCTAAATTTATGGGTTATTCTATCTATGAGTTGACTGCGATACAGTTGGATAAGCTCATCGATATTCTGAAGGGATCTAGCGAAGCTGTTGCGAAGCCTATTGTGGCTGGGATTATTGAGCGGTTGCAGAACTTATGTGATATTGGTCTTGGTTATATGGATCTATCTCGAGAAACACCTACACTATCAGGTGGTGAGTCGCAGCGAGTGAAGATGGTCAAGTATTTGTCAAGCAACTTAACAGGGTTGATGTATATATTTGATGAACCGAGCACGGGTTTACATCCTCGAGATGTATATCGCTTAAATGAGCTACTTGTGAAACTACGCAATCGCGGCAACACAGTCATTGTGGTTGAGCACGATCCGGATGTCATTCGTGTAGCGGACTACATCATTGATGTTGGACCAAGAGCAGGTTCTGCTGGAGGAGAAATCATGTTTAGCGGTAGCTATGAAGAGCTGCTTGACTCTGATACACTTACAGGCAAATTTCTTATGCGTAAAATTGCCACCAAAGATAATCCTCGTTCTGCAACAGAGTTTATAGAAAGCAGAAGAAGTGATTTGCATAATTTAAAGGATGTAAGTCTGCGCGTGCCAAAAGGAATCTTCACAGTGATAACAGGAGTAGCAGGGTCAGGGAAAAGCACACTTGTCAATCAAGTATTTGCAAAGGATTTCCCGGATGCAATTCGTATCGACCAGAGTGCAGTACATGCCAATATTCGGTCAAATCCTGCGACCTTCTCCGATATAATGACAGCTATTCGAAAAGTGTTTTCTGATGCGAATGGAGTAAGTGCTGGGCTATTTAGCTACAACTCTGAAGGGGCATGTGCCACTTGTAGCGGTAAGGGATCGATAGAGATAAATCTTTCATTTATGGATTCAATAGAAGTGGAATGCAGTGATTGTCAGGGGACACGGTTCAAAAACGATGTGCTGCAGTACAAGTATAAAGAAAAGAATATCGTCGATGTAATGGAAATGACAATTGCTGAGGCAGTTGAATTCTTCGATGCGAAGGATATCCACAATAGATTGAAAGGCCTTGTAACAGTAGGACTTGGCTACTTGACTTTAGGGCAGCCACTTACCACTTTGTCAGGTGGAGAGTGCCAAAGATTGAAGATAGCCAAGGAACTGAGCAAGAAAGGAAATGTCTATATACTGGACGAGCCAACTACTGGATTGCATATGGCGGATGTGGAAAACATTCTGCATATCATTGATCAACTAGTAGAAAAAGGCAACACCGTGATTGTGATTGAGCATAATCTTGATGTGATTCGCAGTGCCGATTGGATTATTGACCTCGGGCCGGATGGTGGTAACAGTGGTGGGGAAATCCTATACGAAGGCAATCCAGCAGGGTTATCAGCGTGTGAAAGATCTGTGACAGCAAAGTATATTTGATTCTTTTGGTGCAAAACCATCTTCGGTCAAGCTGTGCCGACTCAGCTAAATGAGGGTGGTTTTTGCGTTTAAAAAAGCAACTTGAAACTCGCTAAGATTCCTAAATACTTCGTCATCATTTCCTAGGATAGTCCCGCAATCCGTCGTAAATTATTCCCCATCTTTGAAAATTTCACCGGGAGTTTCAAGTTGCATCTCTATCGACAATTTAGGATAACGACAGAATACTATTGTTCGACAGAATACTATTGTTTATGAAAGAAAAGCTATTGACTTTGCCAAGAAGGAAAAGAGTTTTTCGCATTCGGTTTATATGATATATTCTTTTAAGACGGGAACATGAAGCATCTCTGATTGCTTCACAACTGTTCAAAATAGTCTACAGGAAACAACACTTGCTTATTTGAAAGAATGATTTGCGTAATAATACGAAGCCCAAAGTGGTAGACAAAATCGTTAAACGGGTAGCTGAAATACTTTAACTTGGAGGTGACGACATGATCACAATTCCAGCGAAGACCATTGTAACAAAAGTGAAGAAGCCAGCAGCATGGTTTGGTGTGGATTATAATATGAATATTTATCGTGGGTGCTCACATGGTTGTATCTACTGTGATAGCAGAAGTGATTGTTACCATAATCCCGAATTTGGCACTGTGAAAGTGAAAGAGGATGCGTTGCAGATAATCCGTGATGAATTGCGACGAAAAGCAGTTAGCGGTGTTATCTCCACAGGTGCTATGAGTGATCCCTACAATCCGCTAGAACGGTCGTTATGTCTCACTAGAAACGCTTTGGAGCTTGTTAATGCTTATGAATTTGGAATCGCAATTGCTACCAAAAGCGACTTGGTTGCAAGAGATATTGATATATTACAAGATATACAAAAGCACTCGCCAGTTATTGTGAAAATGACAATTACCACAGCAAATAATGATTTGTGCAAGAAAATCGAACCCCATGTTTCCACAACAGATGAACGCTTCAAAGCCTTACGAAAGCTTTCCGATGCAGGTGTGTTTTGTGGAATACTGATGATGCCCATCTTGCCATTCATCAATGATACTGAGGAAAATATAGCAGAAATCCTAGTGAAGGCAAAGGAGTCTGGTGTGAAATTTGTCTACCCTGCATTTGGCGTGACCATGCGCTCTGGAAATCGTGAATACTTCTACGAAAAGCTAGATGAGCAGTTCCCAGGTATCAAACAAAATTTTCAGAGATATGGTAATCAATATATGTGTACGAGCCCGAAATCTAAAGAGTTATGGGGATTTTTCGCTGAACAATGCAATCACTTAGGATTACTTTATAACATGAAAGGGATTATTGCAGCTTATAAAAGAGGTGCCAAGAAGCAACTAAGCTTCTTTAGTGACTTGGATTGAAGTTGTAAGAAAACCTTATAAGTTGCCCTGCGCAGGCCAGCATTTTGCGATGACGATTAATCTCGGCCAGAATATAACCAACTTACAGATTAGCCGATTTTTCTTGGAGGTTGTTGTTCATCCTTTCCCTACAAAAACTTTTCGCCGAGCCTACATCTTGACACACTACAGTTTTCAAAGTCATTATCAGTCAACTTTTCCGCATAAACATGAATCAAGCTAATACATTATAGATAAGAACAAATTGGAGTGTCTGAGGTGAGAACAATAAATAATTCAAGCTATCCCAAGAAAATAAAGCACCCCACTATTCATTAAGAATAATAATCGTCTTTCAACAAGAAGCAGCTCATTTCACACTCCTCTCATGTACAAATTGAGGGGGGCGAGTGTGTGCACGACTATATTAAAGACAGAACAGTTAAGATCGGCAACTATTTAATCGAAACAAGAAAAACAGTACGAGTTATTGCGAAGGAGTTCGGTGTGTCGAAGAGTACAGTTCATATGGATGTAACATAATTGAACGGTATGAAATCATTATTAGAGAAGAACCTTTGAATTGCTTTGGTTAAGCGATTTCAAGGTTTTTTTGGTTTCTTTAAAACCATTTAATTTATTGGAGTGGTTTTGATATATTGACCTTCAGAAGCACTTTAAATCAGGAGAAATATTCAGTTACTCGATAAATTCGAGGAACTACAATTGAACTACTCGAAAAGTTCGAGCAGTTCAAAAAGAAGCAGAATTGAATTGGTTTTCATTTTCATTGATTTCGGCTATAATGTGATTAACTTATAGATTAGCCGAAGTTTTGGAGGTTTCATATGACATACATCAAGCGTGATTTAGAGGATATTGTTTTAGACCTTTCCACGCAATACCCTGCGATACTGATTACTGGACCAAGGCAGGTTGGAAAAACAACCATGCTGCGTAACTTAATGGAGGGAACAGAAAGAACCTACGTGACATTAGATGACTTGAACACAAGAGAACTTGCTAAGTCAGACCCAGCTCTGTTTTTTCAAATTTATAAGACACCGATACTGATTGATGAGGTTCAATATGCACCTGAATTGTTCACTTATATCAAAATCCATATTGACAAGGAAGGAAAAGCAGGAGACTTTTGGTTAACTGGGTCACAGATTTTCAAACTGATGAAGGGTGTACAGGAATCTTTAGCAGGGCGAGTTGCTTTGTTAAACCTGTCATCACTTTCACAAAACGAAGCATATAATCGTTGTAAAAACCAACCATTTGGAATCAATCTGGATGACCTGCTCAAAAAACAAAAACAAGTAGCACCTGTGGGCACACCTGAAATTTTTAGAAGGATTTTTACAGGTGGAATGCCTGCAATCGTAAGTGGGAAATACAAAGATAGTGCTATCTTCTATCAGAGCTATCTAGGTACTTATTTAGAGCGTGATATTAAAGAATTATCCCCTACTATTGATTCATTGAAGTTTCTAAAATTCATTACAGCAGTTGCCTGTAGAAGTGGGCAAATCGTTAATTATGCGGAAATTGCCCGGGATGCCGATATTAATCAGGTCGTAGCAAAAAGCTGGTTGACCATACTAGAGACACTGGGAATCATTTTTTACTTACACCCATACTCCAATAACTTGTTGAAGCGAGTTATTAAAACACCGAAGCTATACTTTTATGATACTGGGCTGTGTGCTTATTTGACGAAATGGAGTAGTCCTGAGGTTCTTGAAAACGGTGCAATGAATGGTGCGGTTTTGGAAAACTATGTGGTAGGTGAGATTTTTAAGAGTTACTACAATTCTGCTAGAACACCTTACATTTATTATTATCGTGACAAAGACATGAAGGAAATTGATTTGTTAATAGAAACAAATGGGAAGCTTTCACCGATTGAAATTAAGAAAACTGCTTCACCTAGTAAGCAGCTTGTAAATGTGTTTAAACTACTCGATAAGGCGAAAGTTGAACGAAGTGTGGGTGGGATACTTTGCATGAGAGAAGAAATCCTACCACTTGATAAGGAAAACTTTGCTGTACCTATTGGGTTAATATAATAAAATCCTGAAATTT
>JAVBKB010000211.1:0-14356 GCA_031554275.1 Caryophanales bacterium
TAATATCACAGGTGGTTTTGGTTCAGAAGGTGCAAGTACCTTGTCACAGCAAATAGTCAAGCTGTCCTTTCTAACAATGGATAAAACCCCAAAACGTAAAGTACAAGAAATGTATCTTGCTTATCAATTAGAAAACAAATATACAAAGCACCAAATACTTGAAATGTATTTTAACAAGGTGAATATGTCTGAGGGAGCTTACGGAATCGGAACTGCTGCTAAAGTATATTTCAATAAGGAGTTAAAGGATCTTGCACTGCCTGAAATTGCATTTCTTGTCGGTGTTCCACAAAGCCCTAATAGGTATAATCCATATCGTCATCCAGATGCAGCAAACAAAAGAAAGAACATTGTGCTGTTGCTCATGAAGAATGCCGGGAAAATTACCGATGCTGAGATGGAAGAAGCAACAAATATTGATATCACAACACTCATTGTTCCTGCCGAGCAACGAAAAGGAAACAACCGTGATACCAATGCGATAGTTGATCAAGTGATCAATGAAGTCAATGCGATTGGTGACTATGATGTGTATGCTGACGGCTTAACCATTTACACCAGCATCGACCCTGCCGCCCAAGACTACGTTGAACACGTTCTTGAAAGTAACGAAGCCGTTGCCTTCCCTAATGATGAAATCCAATCAGGGATTGTACTACTCGACACCAAAACAAGTGAAGTAAGAGCAATCGGTGGATGGCGGAAAACAACTACAATTAGAGGGTTTAACTATGCAACAGATTTAACTTCTCGACAACCGGGATCAACGATTAAACCAATCTTGGACTACGGCCCTGCCCTTGAATACAACAATTGGTCTACATATGAGCAAATTGTTGATGAACCCTATAAGTATAGCAATGGTCAATCTGTCAGCAATTCTTCTGGGAAGTATGCTGGGAAAGTTACAATTAGGCAAGCGTTAATCAAGTCTATGAACATTCCTGCTATCAAAACATTCAAATCCGTTGGGGCGGACGAGGCTCATGCATTTTCGAAAAGCCTTGGCGTGCCTTTAGATGATCAAATCTATGAGGCGGCAGCCATTGGTGGAGTTGTCAATGGTCCTTCTCCTTATCAACTAGCTGGTGCATACGCTGCTTTTGGCAATAAAGGTATTTATACACAGCCTCACACTGTTCGGAAAATAGTTGCCCTGAATGATGAGGAAGCGATTGATGTAGCACCCAAATCTACTCCTGTAATGAAGCCTTCT
Organism: Caryophanales bacterium; assembly: GCA_031554275.1. Taxonomy (GTDB): domain Bacteria; phylum Bacillota; class Bacilli; order JARBTR01; family JARBTR01; genus JAVBKB01. The sequence goes on from JAVBKB010000211.1 coordinate 1,217, forward strand.
ACTGCCTACATGATCACAGATATGCTCAAGGACGTTGTTGAAGAAGGAACAGGATCCAAAGCAAATATTCCAGATCTACCGATGGCAGGAAAGACAGGAACAACGAACTACTCAGATGATGAAAAGAAGAAATATGGCATCCCAAAAGGCGGTGTGCCTGATTCCTGGTTTGTGGGTTATACAACTGACTATACTTTGGCGATCTGGGTAGGGTATGGAGATCGCAAGCAATTCATTGATTCAGCTTCACAGAATTTAGCGAAGGGGATCTTCAAATCTGTAATGTCAACGGTTTCAAAAGGAAAAAACACACCTGACTTTGAAATGCCTGATACTGTGGAAAAATTACCAGTCATCATCGGTTCTGACCCTGCTGTTTTAGCATCGAAATCAACGCCAAAAGATAAGATTGTTTATGAACTATTTTCAAAGGATAACAAACCTGATAAAGTCACTACTGAATATGATCCAGCTGTTGAACTTAAGAATTTGTCTGCTAAATATGATGAGGCAAAAAAACAAATTCAAATTCATTGGGAATTCCCTGCTCCTGAAAGCAGTGAAGCTGCTAACACTGAATTTTCAGTAAACGTAGCTATCAATGATAAACCTGCTAGCCTTTTGACAAATACAAAAGACAAATCATTTGTCATTGATAGTCCTGAAAAAGGTGCAACCTACAAAATCACGGTGACAACAAGTGATAAGAAAAGCTCTGCTACAACTTCAGTTAGCATTCCAAAGGACGAAGCACCGCCTATCGTTCCAGAAGAAAATACTGATGGAAATAACAAGCCTGAGGAAAACAAGCCTGAGGACAATAATAAACCTGAGGACAATAATAAGCCTGAGGACAATAATAAGCCTGAGGATAATAACAAACCTGAGGACAATAAACCAGATGAAGATAACAAACCAGGTGACAATAATAAACCGAATGAAGCTCAAAACCAGCAACGAGATACCTTCCTTAGACCAAAGAATCTGCCTGATTTAAGCTAGGAATCGTTCATCCTACACTACAAAAAATTCATCTAAAAAAGGAAATCCTGATCAACGGGATTTCCTTTTTCATTTCTAGCCTAAAGATCTACATAAATTCTGCAACCATTTTGTCAAAGTGCTTCTTATCTAAAGTTAACTCTACTTGATTAAGCGGTTTGCTTGAATACCCATCGACAAGTTCCTGATAGGAGGCTCTTGCTGTATTCTGATAAATCAAACCTGTGACCAAACCATGGTGATCCATCAGCGTTTTCATTGCTAGTTGAACATCATTTGGGTTGTAATTCGGAACATCTTCTGTTTTTGTGATGTTTTCTTTAAACCAATCATACGTATTGATTTTATTATAAGTGACACATGGGCTAAAAATATTCACCAAGGAAAAACCTTTGTGTGCAATAGCAGCCTCAATTAATGCTGTCATTCCTTTTAAATCACTGGAAAAACTTTGACCGATAAAAGTCGCCCCAACAGTGAGTGCCATTTCCATAATCGAAATAGATTGCTCGATTGAACCCTTTGGTGTTGATTTAGTCACAAATCCTGCTTCCGATCTTGGAGAGGTTTGTCCTTTCGTTAATCCATAGATGTGATTATCCATCACAATATAAGTCATATCAATATTTCTTCGGATAGCATGCACAGTGTGCGCTGTTCCGATTGCAAAACCATCTCCATCACCGCCTGAAGCGATTACGGTTAAATCTTTGTTTGCCATCTTCAAGCCTTGAGCGATCGGAAGTGATCTTCCATGAATGGAGTGAAAACCATAGGAATTGACATAACCTGAAATACGTCCTGAGCAGCCGATTCCTGAAACAATTGCTAGTTGTTCGGGCTCAATTCCTAAATTGGCAACTGCTCGTTGCATTGCAGAAAGCACTGAGAAATCTCCACATCCTGGACACCAATTTGGTTTAACATTGTTTCGAAAATCGTTTAAAGTTGCCATTTAGATCAACTCCTTACTTCTTGTATAGGTTTGATTTGGTAAGAACGGATTACCATCGTAGCGAAGCAAGCTTTTTATTTTGTCAGCGTGGCCTACATTCATCTTAATAATGTTTGCTAATTGACCTGTCGCATTGTTCTCAATCACAATGACCTGCTTGGCACTTTCTATATACGGAAGCACATCTGCTGTTGGGAAAGGATGAAGCAAGCGGATATGCACATGATTTGTACGAATTCCATCTGCTTCAAACTTCTGCATTGTTTCTTCAATTACACCACGAGTAGAGTTAAAGCCCACAAAAAGCACATCTGCTTGATCATGGTTTGCATGAATGTAAATCGGTTCAGCAATTTTCAACTGTCCAAGTTTCTTAAGACGCTTATCCATTTGAGCAATTCGATTCGCTGTCCCCTCATTCGGACGACCTGTTTCATCATGCTCTACACCTGTGACATGGTGAATTCCATTCTTTGTTCCAGGAAGAACGCGAGGCGATACACCATCAGTCGTAATCTCGTAACGTTTAAAAAGCGCCTTGTCATTACGATCGGCTATCGCTTCAGTGACTAGCTTCCCACGACGGATTTGCACTTGATCAATGTCCAACGGCTCAACTGTTTGCTTACCAAGTGATAATTGTAAGTCGGTCAACAAAATGACTGGGCACTGGTATTCCTCTGCTAAGTTGAATGCCTCTGCCGCATCGTAGAATGCTTCCTCAACAGTGCTTGGCGCAAGAACTATCTTTGGAATTTCACCATGCGTGCCGTAAATCATTGCCATCAAATCTGACTGCTCTTGCTTTGTCGGCAAACCTGTTGAAGGTCCACCACGTTGTGTATCTACAATGACGACAGGTTGCTCAGTCATTCCAGCTAAGCCAATTGCCTCCATCATCAGAGATAACCCTGGTCCCGAAGATGAAGTAAGTGATCTGACACCACCATAATTCGCACCGATTGCCATTGTACATGCTGCGATCTCATCCTCAGTTTGGATAACCGCACCACCTAATTCTGGTAGACGCTTAATTAAATACTCCATAATCTCAGAGGCGGGTGTGATTGGGTAAGCAGCCATAAAGCGTGCACCACCAGCCAGACACCCAAGCGCAATCGCATCATTTCCAATCATAAACAATCGCTTCTTACCGTCAGCTTTTTCTAGTTTCAAACCAAGTGATTTATCTGCTAAAAGCTCTTTCATTGCAACGATACCTGCTTCAACCGCTTCAATGTTCTTATTTACAACCGATTCGCCCTTACGGCCAAACAATTCATTAATAACTTCAGTGAAAATAGCTTTGTCCAATTCCATCACCGCAGCAGAAGCGCCAATGGCAACCATATTTTTCATTAAAGAATTTCCTATTGATGTAGCAATTTCTGAAAAGGGGACCGCATAGAATTTCGCGTTACAATTTTCGGGTTTTACTGGTGCAAATTTTGAATCCGCAATGATAATACCCTCAGCATTTAACTCATGAAAATTCAAATCAATTGTTTCTTGATCAAATGCAACAAGTATCTCAAGATCATCAGAAATGGTTCTGACTTCAGTTGTACTAACACGGATTTTATTATTAGTATGCCCACCCTTAATTCTTGAAGAAAAATGGCGATATCCATATAAATAATAGCCTAGTCTATTTAAGGCAATACAAAATATTTCACCAGTACTCTCAATGCCTTCCCCCTGCTGGCCACCAACTTTCCAAGACAGTTGATTTAACATTACTACACCTCTCACCTTATAGTTTAAAAAGATTCTTCACTATCATAAACTTTTACAAATAATATATCAAAAAATAAGCGTGAATCGGCAAAAATCGCGCGAAAATTGCTTGTTATTTTTAATAACACAAATAAATAATCGTGACTTTTAGAAAATCCTAACAAAATTATTATATAAGAAATCCGCAACTTCGCCCTCAGAATACCTTTTCAACAATTCATTTTGAAGGTGCCCGAAATCTTGTGGACCTCTTAAATCAATGGGTGTTTCTTGAATGCCATCGAAATCTGCGCCAATGCCAATATGTTTCTGTCCACCAAGGCTACAGTAATGCTCAATATGTCGCAAGACATCATCGACATTTGCTTCAGGTTTGGTTGTCAAGAAGTCAGGAACAAATGTCACCCCTACAACACCATTTCGCTGCGCAATTGCTATAAATTGCTCATCTGATAAGCTTCTTGCAAGAGGCCACTTCACCTGTGATTTTTGCTGCATAATTAGTGCTCTTGAATTCGAGTGAGTCGCAACTGGCTTTTCAGCGAGCGTAATGACATCCCAAAATCCTTTTTCTGATAAATGAGATACATCACAAAACATATGCTGTGCATTCAATTCATTGACAACCTCCTGACCGAACTGTGTCAAACCACCGCCACGTGGTTCACCAGCGCCATCAGCAACTAAATTCGGATGATTCCATGTCAATCCTACTGAACGCACACCAAGATGAAAAAGCGTACGCAATTTAAGCAAATCATCTCCGATCACATCACAGCCCTCTAATGCTAGAATTGCACCAATTTCATTTTCTTGAAGGCTCAAGATATCCTGCTTTGACTTTATCTGCTTTAACCCTGCTTGCTTGATTACTTTCCGATAAAACAAATCCACTTGCGCCAAAGCTGCTTCAAATCGCATAGAAGGATGGACAGCGTCTGGTATGTAAATAGCGAAAATTTGAACCTTCACATGACCCTTTTCCAAACCTGCTCGGGTAACCTGCAAGTCACCAGTTCCTTTATCAAAGTCAGCACTTGGGTCTTCAAACAACTTCATTAGTAAATCACAATGGGCGTCAAATACTTGGATGAGGATCACTCCTTGTCAATTAGTTTCTATTCAGCAATTGTTCTAAATCTCGATTTCCACGACTCCACACATCCTGCGGCAACCTGTGGTTGAGTCAATTATGTCTGATGCTGTGGAAGAGTAATACAGTAAATGTCATCCATCACGAGTGCTTTTACAACAAAAAATTCTCATCAAAAAACTCGTATACAATACAGTATACGAGAAAAATAATTTCTGTCATGTAATAATTATCGCGGTTCGATAATCAATTTAATTGCGGTACGTTCTTCGCCTTCAATTTGAATATCTGTAAACGCCGGAATGCAAATCAAGTCAACACCACCAGGGGCAACAAAACCCCTTGCAATTGCTACTGCTTTAACAGCTTGATTCAATGCCCCAGCACCAATCGCCTGTATTTCAGCACCACCACGCTCACGTAGAACACCAGCAAGTGCACCAGCTACAGAATTCGGATTTGATCTAGATGAAACTTTCAATATCTCCATAAATTGCTCCCCCTAATGTTCTTACCATAACATCAATAACTACTATGCTAAGCCGTTTTTCAGCTTTACACGTTTTCCATCTAACTATATTCGTAATAAAACCTAGTTAGACCAAGCATTAAGGGAAAAAGAAATCTTGACTAAGACATTTAAAGTACGATTTCACCTAGGTGATGAGACGCCTCCTTAGCTCCTTAGCATTTCTCAAATCACTCAATGAGGCGGAGCGTAGAAAGCTAAGATTTCTCGAAAGAGATTTGAAACAAGCGTAGGAGCTCGGCGTCGAAGCACGATTCGATAGCAACTATTACGGGTCATTGTATAAACAACTTGCTTGACCAGAACAACTTGCAGATATTTAAAGCAATCATCTAATCAAGAATTCCAACTTTCTCCATACCCTAATCGATAATCTAGCTGATTCGAATTTACTGAACAAGGTGGAGACTTTGACCAAGCACCTAGATTAAAGATTGATCCTCATTCACTAGAATTCGTTCAATCGATTTCGCTAAACCTGACTTTTGATCTAATTCAATCAATACACCACTTAGAATATCCCGACCAGAGCTCGGCACTTCAAAACGTTGCGGTAACTGCGTCATAAATCGCTTCAGCACCATCTCTTTATCAGTACCCAAGATACTGTCATATGCGCCGCACATCCCCACATCAGACATGTATGCTGTACCCTTAGGCAATATTCGATTATCTGCAGTCTGTACATGTGTATGAGTACCTACAACAGCCGAAACCCTACCATCCAGCAGCCATCCGATCGCTTGCTTCTCACTGGTTGCCTCGGCGTGAATATCAACAAAAATAAATGGAGTGCGCTTCCGCACCTCATCAACCAATTGCGTAGCTAATTGAAAAGGGTCATCGCATGGATTCATAAAAGTTCTTCCAATCAAGTTGATGACCGCAAGCTCAATTTGATTCCATTTCACATAACAAATCCCTTGACCAGGAACACCCTTCGGAAAGTTTGCAGGACGCACCAAATACTTCGCACCATCAATGAAATCAAATATTTCACGGTTATCCCAAGTGTGATTGCCTAAAGTCACCGCATGAACACCTAGTGATAGAAATTCATTATAAATTTTCTCAGTGATCCCTTTACCGTGAGCAGCATTTTCACCATTAACAATAATCAGATGGGGTTGATACTTTTCCTTAATTTTCGGTAAGTATTTAGTGACTGCAGTACGACCGATCGAACCAACAATGTCGCCAATAAATAATATTCTCATGTATGTACCTCGATTTCTTCGATGAAATTGAAGCAGAAACTAGCAGCTTTGAAAAACCAATACCTTCAGTACAATTTTCACCGTATCTCAAGTGTAGCAAATTTGAGCAACAAAAAAAAGAACAGGCAATCCTGTTCTTTAAACTTCATCAATTACTTTGCATATTCAACTGCTCTTGTTTCACGGATAACCGTTACTTTAATATGACCTGGGTAATCTAATTCCTCTTCAATTCGCTTGCGAATATCACGAGCCAAGCGATGCGCCTCTAAATCATCAATTTGATCTGGTCGAACCACAATTCTCACTTCACGTCCAGCTTGAATCGCAAATGACTTTTCAACGCCTTCGAATGATTCAGAAATATCCTCTAGCTTTTCTAGACGACGAATGTAATTCTCCAAGGTCTCACTTCTAGCACCTGGTCTCGCAGCGGACAATGCATCAGCTGCAGCTACAATGACAGAAATAATTGAAGTAGGTTCAACATCACCATGATGGGACGCAATCGAATTTAGCACAACTGGGTGCTCACGATACTTCTTTGCAAGCTCAACTCCAATTTCCACGTGGCTTCCTTCTACCTCATGGTCAATTGCTTTTCCAATATCATGCAGTAGTCCCGCACGCTTTGCAAGAGTTATATCTTGTCCAAGTTCAGCAGCCATCAGACCCGACAACTGTGCAACCTCTAACGAGTGTTTCAATACATTCTGACCATAACTAGTACGATACTTTAAGCGCCCCAGTATTTTAATTAAATCTGGATGGACGCCATGTACACCAATTTCGAAAGTAGCTTGTTCTCCTGTTTCTCGAATGTTTTCATCCACTTCTCGTCTTGATTTTTCAACCATTTCCTCAATTCGAGCAGGGTGAATTCTACCATCTTGAACAAGTTTGTCTAATGCATTTCTTGCTACTTCGCGTCGGACAGGGTCAAATCCTGACAAAATAACTGCTTCTGGCGTATCATCAATGATCAAATCAATCCCAGTAAGCGTTTCTAAAGTACGAATATTTCGACCTTCACGTCCAATAATTCGCCCTTTCATTTCATCATTCGGCAGATTCACAACTGAAACTGTTGTTTCAGCAACATGGTCTGCAGCACACCGTTGGATCGCAGTTGACAAAATTTCTTTTGCCTTCTTGTCCCCTTCTTCTTTTGCTTTCGTTTCAGCATCTTTCACCATTGCCGCAATATCATGCGACAATTCCTGCTCGATGCGATGTAAAATTAAATCTCTGGCCTCGTCCTTTGACAATCCAGAAATACGTTCCATTTCTAATTTCTGTACATCAATTAACTCTTCCGCTTTGCTCTCTAAAAGTTGTAAATTCTGTTGTTTTTGAATCAGGCCCTCTTCTTTTCTCTCTAAAGCCTCATCACGCTTCTCAAATGACTCTAGCTTACGATCAATGCTTTCTTCTCTTTGTAGGAGTCTTTGCTCTTGTTTTTGCACCTCTGATCTTCGTTCTTTCACGTCACTTTCAGCTTCTGCACGAAGTTTAAAAATCTCATCTTTTGCTTCTAACAAGGCCTCTTTTCGTAGCGAGTCTGCCTCTTTTTGAGCCTCATCAATAATCTTGGTAGCAGCATTTTGTGCACCACCAATTTTTGATTCGGCAACAGATTTTCTTATCAAAACTCCAATAAGTATTCCAACGATTAAACAAACAACTGCGGAGATGATCCCAACTAAATTCATCTTGTCACCTCCATATTCTGTTTTCAAAACATTTTATTTCATTTAATATAAATTCTCGACTGAGATGGCTTTATCTTAGCTTTAAGAAACTTATATAATACTCATTTTACGGATGCAAGTATTAGATGTCAAGAATGCTTAAAATAAAAAGAGAAACACAACCAAATAGTTGCCACTGAAAAGCATCCTTTTTAAGAAAAAATCATGCACAATAGTTACAAAAAACCGTGACGATCACCAGTATCATTGATTTCAACTAGTGCCTTGTACTTATCCGGTTCTGAAATCTGCTTAGATATTTATTTATACCTAGAATTTATAATCTAAGTGCAACCGTTAAAAAAAAGACTCAGAGCTAATATCCAATTAAAATAGTAATTACGAAAGAACTATTTAAAGGATGATTAGAAATGAGTCTTAACATTCACGTTACGATAATAGAACGAGTACAGATACCATTAACACCTGAATTTCTGGTCCTTCCATTGCACTGAATCCCAGCTTTTTCTCTCCTCACAATCTCTGTTACTAGCGATATACTGGAGAGTAACCAGCGGGAACTGGCAGGTAAATACTTGATTGTACTGTATAATTAAAGTTTGAATCTCTTAATAGATTCAGTATTGTGAAATATTGTTTGTAATTGCTGATCGAAATCTTAAGAAAGTATTTTTTCCCTTCATATAACACATAAAAAGAGTGATCGTTATACTTTCTCAAAACTGTGAATTGGGATCCTGCTGGTATACTCCCAACCACGTTTGTACCTTGATAACTTGAAGTTAACGGTATATTACTGTTAGCAATTGCGATAATACCCATTGAACTAAAATCAGTATACATTTTAGGGATGGAAACATCAAAAGTCGATCCATTCATAAGTTCTATGCTTGTATATTCTTTTGTATTAAATGGATGGATCTTTTGTGCATGAGCCGCAATTTTCGAACCCCAATCCTTATCTGTTGCATAGTAATAGTTTAGTCCATTAGTTGCATCGCCTAAAAAATACCCCTTGAATTTCCAACTTGATGGATTCAAATAACCTTCTTTCAAGAAATTTATTTGGTATTGCATGGCTTGTTTTATACTATTGAAGGTATAAGCTGAATCATACGCTGCGGAATCATATGCCGCAACTGAGAATAAGTTGTTTTTATATTTTGTTAACGGATTCGTACCATAACCACTTTCATGGATTGTCATACTTGCAAGTATAAGTGGGTTAACTCCACCTGCTTTTGCTGTGTCAATAATTGTTTGCCCCAAACCGCGAAGCCCACTGGTCTTACCTGTTTTTTTCTCATAAGCAGAAATATAATTATTGATTTCTGCTGCTGTCACTTTAGAAGGATATCGAATATCCAAATATTGATAGTTGGTGGCAACCACTTCTGGTTTTTTATTTGGATTCAGTGCACCAGTACCACTATCTAGATAGTACCATGTCCCACCAATTTGTAACCACCCAGTTGCCATTTCACCACTTGGGGACAAGAAGTAACGATTTTCTTTGTAATCTACCCAACCTGTTTGCATATATCCATTCTGAGCAAAGTAGTACCAATACCCATTATTCGCTAGCCAACCTACTTGCATTTTTCCGTTACCGCCTAAGAAAAACCACGTTTCCCACTCTTTATACCAGCCTGTTTTTAACGCACCACTGCTTTCGAAATAATACCAGTCTCCCTGAATATAATTCCAGCCAGATGCCATGGTTCCATTTGGTTTCAAATAATATTTTTTCTTATTATAAGTAATCCAGCCTGTTGCTCTATATCCATCAGCGTTTATGTAATACCATGCGCGATCAACATATTGCCATCCAGTTAGCATTTCCCCACTAGGGGCCAAGTAGTACCATTCGAGATTTTCTTCAGGATATACCCAACCTACAGCCATCGATCCATCAGACTTTAAAAAATACCAATAATTATTGTAGTATTTCCAGCCTGTTAGCATTTGACCATTTGGATTCATATAATACCAATTACCATTAACCAAAACCCAACCAATAGCCTTAGCACCATCAGGTTTCAAATAGTATTTCGCATTATTTTCGGTTAGCCACCCGGTCTTTTTGACATCATTGACGTAGTAATACCAGACATTATTCGTCAAGACCCAGCCATTTTTTTTTGCAGCAAATATTACATCTGGTTGTAAAGAAATAGCACCTACAGATGTAGTAAATAGCATTGCAACAGTAATGAATACTTTAATAATACTCTTCATTTAGTCCTCCGCATCAAGATTAATATATTTCTTCAAATCTTTCAATAAATCATTATACCACTATATAAAATGTTTTTATAACAATTTAAAAAAATAAAAAACTACTACTAATCTTCCTTTTTGACAAAAAAACAACAGTGAAAATGAGCGGATTTCTAGCTGCCTGAAAGAGGGTTTCTGAACTTGACAGACCATCAATGATTAATTCTATTTTGAGTTTCGGCATAGTGTAAAGAAAGCGTTGATTTTTTTCGAATTGCGCTTGAAACTCAAATCATCAGAAAGCCTATCAACACTTCTTGAGAACAGCCTGAATTTTATCTAGAAACAGGAAAATCTACATCAGATAAATATTCAATACTGTTGCCAAAAAAAGAACAAAGGATTTCTCCAATGTTCCATTGTCTATATTATTCAACTGTAACGCTCTTTGCGAGATTACGCGGTTTATCAATGTCACAACCTCGGTGTAATGATGCGTAGTAGGAAATCAATTGCAACGGAATGATGGCAACAAGTGGTGTAAGGTATTTGTTTACGTGAGGTATCACATAGCGATCTCCCTCTGATTGCAATCCCTCCATTGAAATAATACAAGGATTTGCACCACGAGCTGTCACTTCATTGACGTTTCCGCGAATATTTAAATTCACATGGGCTTGTGTAACTAATGTCACAACAGGTGTACGATCCTCAATCAAAGCAATTGTTCCATGCTTCAGCTCTCCGCCAGCAAAACCTTCGGCCTGAATATAAGAAATTTCCTTTAGTTTCAATGCACCCTCGAGTCCAACATAGTAGTCCACACCTCGCCCAATAAAGAAGCAATTGCGGGTAATGCTCAAAAACTCAGTTGCGATTTTCTCGAATTCTGCCTTATCGTTACAAAGGCTACTCATTGCATTTGCGACAATTCCAAGTTCGGGAACTAGGTCGAAGTCTAAATCACAGCCACGAGCATCTGCCACTAACTTTGCATAGATTGCAAGAACTGCGATCTGTGCAGTATATGCCTTTGTCGAAGCAACTGCAATCTCTGGTCCAGCATGTAGTAGTAACGTAAAGTCTGCTTCACGTGATAATGTTGACCCCGGCACATTCGTAATTGTCAGTGCTTTGTAACCCAGTTTCTTTACCAAAACCAATCCTGCTCGGCTATCAGCTGTCTCACCGCTTTGAGTGATGAAAATAAATAATGGTTTTTCAGAAAGCAAAGGTGTATTGTAACTAAACTCTGATGCAACATGCACTTCGACTGGAATCTTCGCAAACTGCTCAATCATCTGCTTACCAACAAGCCCTGCATGGTAACTCGTGCCACAAGCGATAATATAAATTCGGTCGGAAGCAAGCGTCTCTTGAATGATTTCTTCATCGATAAATAATTTGTCAGAGTCACCTTGATATTTTTGAATAATTTTCCGAATTACAGCTGGCTGTTCGTCGATTTCCTTCATCATGTAATGAGGATATGTCCCCTTTTCAACATCACTTGCATCAATCTGTGTTGTAAATGGCTCGCGTGAAATCTCTTGACCAGCTAAATCTTGAATTTTATGAGAGTCCTTCTTAACTGACACAATTTCTTTATCCATTAATTCGACAAATTGATCAGTCAATTGCAACATTGCCATTGCATCACTACAAACGACATTAAAGCCTTTGCCTAAGCCAATTAGTAGCGGACTTTTGTTCTTTGCAACATAAATTGTGTTAGGATCCTCATCGTCAAGTAACGCAATAGCGTAAGACCCATGCAACATCGAAAGCGTTGATCTAAATGCTTTTTCAGTTGACTCCCCATCATCGACAAACTTATTGATCAGCTGCACGATAACTTCGGTATCAGTTTCACTCTTTATTTGTACATCACGCAAATACTGATTGCGAAGTAATTCATAGTTTTCAATGACACCGTTATGAACAAGTGTAAACCGTTCCTTTTCGCTTTGATGTGGATGCGCATTCACTTTGTTTGGCACTCCATGTGTCGCCCATCTCGTATGCCCGATCCCCATAATTCCGTCTAATTCAGCTGGTACGCTTTGTCTCAAATCCTTAATGCGACCAACTTCTTTAACAACAACAACGTTCTCATCTGAACGAATTGCGATTCCAGCAGAATCATAACCTCTATACTCTAACTTCTCTAATCCTTTAAGTAAAAACTCTTTTGAGTTTTGATCACCTATAAATCCTACAATTCCACACATAATGTGTCCTCCTGAAAATAATAGTGCATTCCTTTACCTTTGTTTCACTGTCACCAATGATTTTTCGGTAAAAGAAATCAGTTGTGCACAAACACAGTGAAAGATCTTCAATAAAGATCACTGCTGCAACCGAGAGGTATCCGCCGATCATTCGATGAACCTCTTCCTCGTCAACTGGTGTGTTCCCTGATTAGACAAAGCTTAAAAGCTATGATAATCCTAATCGTTGGCAAACAGACTTAACCCAGTCCTGGCGCTTAAATAACCTTTGAAAGCCTTATCCCGATGGGCAAACAAAGTCACAATAGTTTATACCGTTTTACAATAATTTGATACGATAAATTCTCCCTTGCATCACATCCTTAGAAAGTAGAAAATTCTATTTATTTATCATACTAGTTTTTTCGAGTTTGTGTAAGCCCAAAATATGTTAATGCAAATTGT
>JAVBKB010000054.1:0-29327 GCA_031554275.1 Caryophanales bacterium
ACATATAATCAAGTTCAGTGTATCGATAGATCAATAGTTTTGCAATTTAATTTATTAATTTATATAATGAATGCAATTAGGATTATTAATAGTAGTCGGAGATGATTTAAATGGATTTTAAGCAACTTGAAGCATTTGCGAAGGTTATTGAAATGAAAAGCTTCTCAAGGGCAGCGGAAGCAATGTATCTATCACAGGCCTCCATCAGCCTTTACATCAATGCGCTGGAAAGAGAATTAAATAGTCAATTGATTGTGCGTTCTTCAAAGAATTTCATGCCAACCAAGAGTGGTGCGACCTTCTATGAATATGTGAAAAACATGTTTGCCTTGAAAGAGAAGGTTCTTTTTGATATTCATACGCAAACAAACAGTATTCAAGGGGAAATCACTATTTTCACTTCCTCAGTGCCAGCGCAATATTTCTTACCAGAAATCCTTGTTGATTTTCATAAACAGTATCCAAATATTTCGTTTAAAATCATACAAAAGGACACCAAGGAAGTTACTGAAGCGATTAGTACCCAACAATGTGAGTTAGGGATTGTAGGTGCAAAGATGGATCCGATAAAGTGCCGTTTTGAACATATCTTTTCAGATCCACTGATTATGATTGCACCTCCTTTTGCTAATTACAATCGGGTTTCAATCGAAGAACTTCCAGACTTCATTTATCATGAGAACTTTATTCTGAGAGAGGCTGGTTCGGGCACAAGACATGGTTATGAAACTTTCATGAAGAAAAACGGCGTGGATTTCGAGAAGTTGAATGTGATTGCCAGCTTTTCAAATACACAGAGCATACTACAGGCTGTTTCTAAGGGACTCGGCATTTCGATTGTTTCGAAATTGGCTGCCGAAGAATACCTTCATAAACAACTGATTCAAACGATTGATATTAGCATACCAATGCCCATGCGTGATTTCTATTTTGCTACTAAAAAAAACACAACACTTTCCCCAGTTGGGAAAGTGTTTGTGGATGCAGTACATGCTCATTTCAGATAAATTTATAGAAAAAATGGCGGGACTGTCTGGGAATCGAACCCAGCAAAGACGGTGAACGCCTCTCGAACGCTTTTGAAGAGCGCAGGGGACACCAGTACCCCATCCAATCCCATAAACTTGTATCGTATTCTATTATAAAATATTATACAGTTATTGCAGTAATTCTGTTCACAATTTAAAATTATATTTGTACTATTTTTATATAAGGCGGAACTCTACATGAAAAAGTATTTCACCATCGGAATGGCAGGACATATCGATCACGGAAAAACCTCCCTAACGAAAGCACTAACAAATTGGGACACTGACCGCTTGAAGGAAGAAAAGGAACGCAAGATATCGATTGAGCTTGGCTTTGCCCCACTTTATGACGATTCCCTGATGAACGTTTCAATTATAGATGTGCCTGGTCATGAGCGCTTCATTCGACAAATGATCGCAGGCGTCGTTGGCATTGATTTGGTTGTGTTAGTAATTGCTGCCGATGAAGGTGTTATGCCGCAAACAAGAGAACATCTTGATATCCTGTCACTGCTAGGTATCCAGAAGTGTATCGTAGCCTTAACTAAAGTAAATCTTGTTGATGATGAATTACTAGTCATGGCTGAAAATGATATTTACGAGCTATTAGCCGGAACTCCATTTATTGATTCGCCTATACTGCATGTAGATTCCTTGACTATGCAAGGAGTTGACCCTCTTCGTGAGGCAATTTTGAGTACTCTAAATTTCATTGATAATCGCTTCACTGATGATGATTTCCGCATGCCCATTGATCAAGTTTTTACAGTTAAAGGTCAAGGAACTGTCGTCCGTGGAACTGTTTATGACGGTAGAATTGCTGAAGGTGATCCAATCATTATTCTTCCTAATCGGCTAACCTCTAGGGCTCGTCAACTTCAACTTTTTGGCGAGAAAACAGCATTTGCCTATGCCGGGCAGCGTGTTGCTATCAACCTTGCCGGTATCGACAAAACAGAGGTTACACGGGGTGATGTGTTGGTTAACTCAACGCAATTTATCATCACGGATACAGTAGACATTGTCTTTTCTGTTGTCAGAAAGCTTGCGCATCCTATCAAGCAGAGAATGACCGTGAAATGCCATATTGGAACAGCTGAAGTGATGGGCAAAATCATCTTTTTTGATAGAAAAGAAATTGATGACGATGCCAAAGAAGTACTCTGCCAGCTAAGACTTGATCAACCAGTGATCGCAAAACGAAGTGATCGCTTCATACTTAGAAGACCTTCTCCACAGGAAACCATTGGTGGTGGTTGGATTATTAATCCAAGTGGGGAAAAATATCGTTTTGGCGAGAAAACAATTACACTGCTAGAAGAGAGAAAATCAGGTACCAACTCAGAACGTGTGCTACAAATTCTCAGCCACCACAAATTACTATCGAGAATTGATATTTGCAAGTACGTTTCTATGGATGAAGCTACTTTAAATGAAGTCATTGAAGTTGAAAAGACGATTGTTCTCACTGCGAATAATCTTTTTACAACGACAAATGTTTTGCGCCAAGCCATTGCTGACATGCAGAAGCTTCTAGATGATTATCATCTACAATACCCAATGCGTTTGGGAATCAATAAAGCGGAACTGCTGCAAAAAACAGACGGGAAATTCCCTAAAGCACTAGTCGAACACGCACTAACCTTAGGAGAAAACTTTGTAATTACCAATCAGCATGTCGCTCTTCCGAATTTCACACCACAAATTCCAAAGGGTTGGGAAAATAGAATTAATCAAGCCTTGAGTCGGCTTGACCGCGATCAATGGAATGTGAAACATTTTGAAAACTATCTCGACGAAGAAAAGGTTCCCAAACCACTCAAACTTGAGGTAGTGACGTTTCTAACTGATTCACGAAGAATCATTCCGCTTGATCAAAATTTCTGCGTTGCCACAAGCGTATTTGAGAAAGCTGTCGCGGAATTAAAAAAGGCTGCACCAACTCAATTTGACACCTCAGTGGCAAAAGAAGTTCTGAAATTATCTAGAAAGTACCTCATTCCGTTTTTAGAAAAGTTAGACGAATTAAAGCTGACCAAAAGAATTGAGAATACACGGAAATGGCTATGAAGTTTCTCACTTGGTTTTCGAACACTCAAATTCAGCAGTTTCGGTAGGAAAATAGCGTTATAAATACAAAAAAGACGATTCATTTAGGTTCGAATGAGTACATCTTCTGAGTTTTTCTGAGTAAATCTGCCAATTCTTACAGTGAGTTTTCTAATGAATCTTTGATTGTTGCTCTTCAAGAAAATCCGCTGCAATATAGTCTAAGTGAATAGATTGGAGATCTAGTAGTGTTGGAGAAACTTGCGCTAAATTTCGTTTTGTATCAATGATTTTCGTATAGTTATAGCAGTTTTCGCAGACTTGTACCTGCTCATGACTGCCTTCTGTATTTTGAATGAAGGTCATTTTTGTATGATCTTCGGAACCACAATAGGCGCAGGCTGTTTTCTTGACAACCCATTGATGATGGCATCTTGGGCAGACGAGAGCTTTCTTACCCGCATCGTTAATCTCTGCTAATCTAGGTGGCTCAGAACAGCATGGACACGCACCAAACAGTTCGATTTTGCTCAGTGCTTCTTGTTCAGAACGAGCAATAACTTGGAGAACTGAGCGAGCGACGTTTTCAATCGCAAAGTTGAATAGCCACTTTTCAACACCAATTTCCTTCGCAAGCTCGGAGAGCGCTCCAGAGTCTTGCATGATACCTGTTTGCACCCATTTAACAACATTTCCAGTAGTTGCTGCTTTCCCTAACCGATCTACATCATCTTTGACGCCAGAGACAGAATCGAATAAGGCAAGCGTTTCATGAAAACACTGAAGTAATTGATCAGCGTCTGCTTTCCAACTCATTTCATGAATGAGTGGTTGGTTTGCGCTAATGTTGTCAGCCAAGTTGATTTCGATTTGAAGCTTTTGATTCCACTCAATCTGTTTATCTATGAATGATTGCTGCAGATGTAAGTATTCATCGGAAAATGCTTTTGCTTTTTTCACAGTAGTTCCTCCAGAAATAAGTACAGGATATTATAAATGAAAACTTAGAATATTAGTTAAAAAGATTGGGACAAGAGTTGATCATGTCCCAATCTCTTTAGCTTTATTTAACTAGAAACTTTCTTCTCTACATATTCTTCGTAACTGACGATTTCTTTCTTATCTGCAGGTAGCTTAGCATTTTCTGCTTTCACTTCTTCTAACCAAGCACCATGATGTTCTTTTGCATATGATTCTGGAACATATCCATTCACCATACCTTGTAGCCCACCTTTTGCATTTGGGTGCAAGACTGCTAGAAAGATATGTCCGAAAACTACTGCAGTTGCAATGCAAACAAAGATTGTATGCATCGGATACATCCAAGTTTGAATACCTTGTGACAATACATTCGGGAACCACATAAACACACCTGAAAGTACCATAAAGAATCCACAGACGATTTGCAAGATCGAGTTGATCTTTGTGCCTCCGTTCAAAAATCCTTGTGGAGGATACTTTGCATGTAGTCCAAAGAATTCCTTTGGAAAAACCTTAAGAAAATCGCGATCACGCTTTTTCCAATCAAATAATTCTCTGACCCATTTCCACAAATTCTTTCGATCGAAAAGGAGCATCAACACAAGTGTACTCGCCAAGATACAAGCAAATATGCGATGAATAATCATCGTTGTCGCAGGACCACCAAAGACGCTATAAATGAAATTTAGACCTTCCCATTTAAACATCTTTGGGGCACCTGTAATGAAAAGAATGAGAAACGAAAATGCATATGTCCAGTGAGCGAGTCTTGGTCCTTTGGCAAACCGCAAGACCATTTTTTGTCCTTTATTTAAGTTCTTACTCATGTTCTTGAACATCTGCCTGACCTCCTTTTGCTCTTGGATTAAATATTTTGTTTGTGACTACGCCTGTTACTACAGCCATTGCTGTAGCCCCCATAAGCAGTTTTCCTGCTGGTTGCGCATAGTCCTTCCAGAAAGTAATTGAAGAAGGAATCTTCGGATTAGCTGGTAGTCCGTAAAGCTCTGGCTTATCAGCAAGTAAGTAGACAGTTGTCGTACTTCCAACACCTTCGGTATTGTAAATACTTGCATTTGGATAACGATCCTTCATCACCGAAAGTCTTTGTACTGCTTCCTTCATGATATCGTCTCTTTTACCAAATTCCAGCGAACCTGTGTGACAAGCTGTTACACAGGCAGGTCGCAATCCTGCATCCAATCGATCTGTACACAAGACGCATTTCATGGCTACTTCTTTCTCTTTCCCGTTTTTATCTGTAATCTTCCCAAGTTGAACAACATCAAAAGTACAGTTTGAAACGCAGTAGCCACAGCCGACACATTTTTCATGATCAATGACGACGGATCCCCATTTTGTATGACTAATCGCATCTTCTGGACAAGCCTTCTCACATCCTGCCTCCTCACAATGATGGCATGAGCTATGAGCAAGTAACCAGTCTAGTCCTGCATTCTGTTTCTTGTTAGCATTCTCTGTAAAAGTAATCAGGTTCCAAGTATAGGCGGTCAGTTTTTCATGAGATTGATACCCAATAAACTTCTCTGTATGTGCTGGTAGGTCATTCCAACTTTTGCATGCCACCATGCAAGCCTTACAGCCATCACATTTTGTAACATCGACAAATTTGATCATTTCAGATGCTGCCATCACTTAGCCCTCCTAACATTACAAAGAAATGCTTTGTATTCTGGGTTAGATGTTGATACATCTCCAATATGAGGCGTTAGTGTGTTGGCAATTGCACCTCTAGCATAGCCTTTGAAGCCATAGTTCATCGGCATACCCACTTGGTGAACAGTTCCCCCATTTATCGTAAATGGCTTCAGTCGTTTTGTGACAAGCGCATAACACTCAATTTCACCTCGAGCAGATGAAACGATAACAGTGTCCCCATTTGCGATCCCTTTTTCTTTAGAAAGCTCCTCACTGATTTCAATAAACATATAAGGTGCTATTTCAGATAACCATTTTTGATTACGTGTCATTGATCCAGATTTCCAATGCTCTGTGAGACCATAAGAAGTCGCAACAAATGGGAAATCCTTCACATCACCTTTCAAGTTATATTCTTCAGAAGGCAAGACAACTGCAGGGTCTAATTGAATAGATGAGAAATTATTTGATATCGGGCTTTCCCAAGGTTCATAGTGTTCTGGTAATGGACCATCCTTCATATTGGCAAATAAATTACCTACACCACTAGGGCTCATGATAAATGGTCTCTTTCCAGCTCCATCGGCTTGTTCCGGTGAAACCGCTTTAAGGAAGTCTGGAATATCTGCGCCATTCCATTCATTCTTTGCCGCATCCCATTTAATTAATACACGATCTGGATTGTATGGTTTACCATTTAGATCGCAAGATGCACGATTGTATAGAACACGTCGATTACTTGGCCAAGCATATGACCAATTTAGGAATGTTCCCATGTCGCCTACATCTTTATTGTCACGACGCTTGGATTTATTGCCATCTTTCTCTGTGTAGAAACCGGTATAAATCCAGTTACCGCCACTAGTTGTCCCATCCGCTAACATAGCACCAAAGCCATCTAGTAGTTTGCCTGTTTTCAAATCGAAGCCGTTAATTTCTCGACACACTTTATCGATGTCAGGAATTTCACCAGTTCCATAATCCCAAGTCAATGCTTGGAGTTGTTTTGCAGCGGGAGTGGTTTCACTTGCATACGCTTTTTTCAAACGAGAAGCCAAATTGTGTAGAATTTCTAAATCCGCCTTTGCGTTGCCTTTTGGCTCAATTGCCTTCCAACGATATTGCATCCAGCGCCCTGAGTTTGATAACGATCCCTCTTTTTCATAGCAAACAGCCGCTGGTAAAAAGAACACTTCAGTTTGAATATCAGCAGGTTTCTTACCCGCTTCTTCTTTCCAAAACGCAGCACTTTCCGTCTCGAATGGATCGACGACAACAAGCCATTTTAAGTTTGCTAATGAACCGTGTTCACGAGAGGAATCTGGTCCTGCGACAACAGGATTTTCACCCCAAAGGAACAGGCCTTCCATCTGCTTTTTCGCCATTGTTTCAAATATTCTCATATGAGAATAATCTTTCTTTGGCGTCAACTTAGGTAGGAATTCATAACCAAATTGATTTTCAGGCGTTGCATTGTCTCCGTAGAAAGACTTTTGCTGACTTGTATAGAATTTTGGTTTGTTAGAAAAGTATCCTGTCTTCGGTGTGATTCTATCTATAAACGCTTGCCAAGTTGCATCAGATGAAAGCGGAACTTCCATATATCCATTTGTCTTATCATAGAGCACACCAAAATCAGTAGCACCCTGAACATTGGATTCACCACGTAGTGCGTTTAAGCCACCACCAGCAATACCGACATTTCCAAGTAGAAGCTGGACAATTCCCATCAAACGAACATTTTGAGAACCAACTGTGTGATGTGTCATACCTAATGCATATAGAATTGATCCAGCTTTGTTTTCCTTACCCGTTGCACAATAGGTTTCTAACACTTGAAGGTAGTGATCCTTCGGTGTTCCTGTTGTTTTACAAACTGTATCAATATCATAACGAGAAAAGTGCTTTTTCATAATTTGCAAGACACAACGTGGATCCTGCAAAGTTGGATCTTTCTTAACAGCGCCAGTTTCATCAAGTTGAAAACCCCATTTTGACTGGTCATAGCTTCTATGCTCTTCATCATACGCATTAAACAATCCGTCATCAAAACTAAATTGTTCATTTACAAGAAATGAAGAATTGGTGTAATTCATTACATATTCTTTTTGGTAGAGTTCCTTTTCTAAAATGTAACTCACCATACCACCGAGAAATGCAATATCCGTTCCAGAGCGTAATGATGCATACACATCTGATTGTACTGATGTTCTTGTATAACGAGGGTCAACTGAAATAAGCTTTGCCCCTTTTGCTTTGGCTTTGAGAATCCATCTCATACCAATAGGATGATTCTCCGCTGGATTACAACCAATTGCTAAGAAAACATCGGTGTGTTGGAAGTCATTCCAGTGGTTTGTCATTGCTCCACGACCTAATGTTGGCGCCAGACCGGCAACCGTACATGAGTGTCATATTCGGGCCTGATGTTCAATATAAGTTAGACCTAAGCCGCCACGGAATAGCTTATTAATCAGGTAAGCTTCTTCGTTGTTAACTTGAGCTCCACCCATTGTGGCAATTGCCTCTGTTCGACTGACAGAAAGTCCGTCGACCTTGTCTTGGAAGGTTCGATCGCGTGTATCCTTCACACGCTTTGCAACCTCATTGTACATCCAGTCCCAATCCTTTTCCTCCCATTTATCACTTCCAGGAGCACGATAAAGCGGTTTGGTGGATCTGTTTTCAGATGTGTAAAGCTCTCTGAAGTTATGCCCCTTTGGACAAAGAGTTCCCTCATTTATCGGATGATCGGGATCACCCTCCGAGTACACAACATCATTACCTTTGGCATAGATCAATATGCCACAGCCAACTGCACAATACGTACAAATTGTCGGTGTTGGCTTTAAATTCGCAGTCTTTATCTCTTTGGAAAATGCGTAAGCACTGTCGTCATCAAATCCAAACTGCAAGACTGCAAGTGTCACAGCAGATGCACCAGATATTTTCAAAAAACTACGTCTGGAAATTGTTTTTTCCATCAATGAACCTCCCCTTTCTACTTTCTTAGAGTTATAGTAATCCTTTTGGGATGAACTCTCCGTTACAATCATTTTGATAGATCGTTTCACTGGAAACACTCTTTTCACCTGCAAAGTTGACAGGTCTAACGATTGACTTCAATCAGCCAAATCTTGCTTGATGCTCACCTGATTCACAATTAAAAATCGAGAATATGGAAAGAAACGTTGACCACAGATCAGAACTTCTCAACTTTTAATTGCGAATTAGGATTAGTCGCAAGGTTTAGTAATGCAGATGTCTACCTGAGTGGATCTAGGGTTTATGCCTTTTCCTTCAAAGTGTAGATTTCCAAATCATTCTCAACTCGCCCGAATGATGTATATATTATTGGGTTTTTCGCTTTTCCTCGCAGAAATCCGATCAAATCAATCTTAAGTTCTTCTGCTAACAGGACTGACTGCAATGTTGCGGCGGTTCTTGACACAATGATTGGGAACCCGCACTTTGCTGCTTTTGACACCATTTCGTAGGAAACTCGCCCAGTGGTCATTAAGACACATTCTTCTGGTTCAAGGTCATTATTTACCGCATAGCCAACAACTTTATCAACTGAGTTATGACGACCAATATCTTCACGAACAACAATGGTTTGATTTGCAATCAACAAGCAACATCCATGAACGCCGCCAGTCTCTGAATAAATGGGTGTATTCTGTGTAAACTGTGTTCGAGCCTTAAGTAAGCCGCTTAGTTTGTATTTTCTGGTCTCATGGAAATTGATATGAGTCAACTGCTTCGCATCATCAATCGAATTAACCGTAACCCCACGCCCAAAACCAGAAGTATAGTTCTTAGTCTTTGCATGATAAGCTTCCATCGCAAAACGATTGTGCAAATTCACTTGAATCATTGAATTCTCTTCATCAACTACTAATGATTCAATGTCTTCTTTGGATGCAATAATATTTTCGGAGTAAAGATAACCGACTGCCCAATCTGTCAAATGTGACTTTGTTAGAAGAAACACTCCCATCAATTGTCCATCGATCACTAAATGAATAGGGTATTCCTCTGGGTATCCTTTTTTCACTTCAATCACCTTTCTGCTAATTGTGACAATAATCAAAATTTCGCGTCACAATTTAGAATAAATTTCGACACATTTCCGCAAATATTATACCTTTGATCTCAAATTTTGTCTATGATGGATATCCGTTATAACCAGAATTTATCTATAAAATTATTCTGGAGTGCATACAAGTGATTATTCGAGCCACAGATGACAAGTTTAGGTGATAGTACATGGTTTTGCTTTGCCTCAGTCACAACGATTGGTTATGGAGATATCATCGCTGAGACTTTTCTAGGACGGCTCTTGCCGTTTTCCTATCAGTCTATGACCTCCTCCACTTTGCGATGGTGATTGGTACAATTGTCAGCTACTTTGGAGAGTTACAGAAATTTAGAACTAACGAAAGCACAATGGCATTTATGGATCAGTTAGAAAATCTGGATTCTTTATCAAAAGAGGAATTTGTCTGAGAAAATAAGAAATAGACAATTTGGTAGCTAAGTGCGCTGATTTCATAATTCCTTATAGCACAGTGTTTTTGAATTATGAAAATTAGGCACAAGTAATTTCTCGATGAACCGATTACTAAATAAAGATTCCCGTTACAAAAGTCTGCATCAGCAGTCATGGTAACGGGAATCTTTTAACTCTATTATTTTTAAGTCTTTCAATATTGAGTTGTACTCAGAAACCCTAACCTTGATATCCATAAGACGGAAGAAAGTAGTCCTCACTTCTTCGCCTAATCCTATTAACATCCTGGGTTTCTGATAATTTAACTGCCCTAGTAATATTACACATAGCCTTTTTATTTCAATAACAGTTCAACTGGACAGTGGTCACTGCCCCAAATATCCTGATGAATCTTGGCATCTTGTACATGCTCCAAGAAGCTTTCTGAAACGATAAAATAGTCGATACGCCAACCGACATTTCGTTCACGAACTCCAGCCATGTAAGACCACCAGGAATAGGCGTCCTGTTGCTTTGGATAGAAGTAACGAAAGCTATCGACAAAGCCACTTGCCAACAATTCTGTCAGCTTACCACGTTCTTCAGCGGTAAAACCCGCGTTTCCATGATTAGAGCGATAGTTCTTAATATCTATATCTTGATGGGCGACATTCAAATCTCCGCATAGAACTACTGGCTTCTTCTTTTCTAGTTCTTTCAAATATTTCCGGAAATCATCTTCCCACTCCATGCGATACGGTAATCGTGTCAGCTCTCGCTTCACATTTGGCGTGTAGCAATTCACAAGATAGAATTGATCATACTCAAGAGTTATCAGCCTGCCCTCCGTATCATGGGCAGCAATCCCCATCCCAAATTGAACATGAATTGGCTCAGTCTTTGAGAAAACGGCTGTACCTGAATACCCCTTCTTCTCAGCACTATTCCAATATTCATAGTAATCTGGTAGATCTATTTCTGCTTGGCCCTTCATCATCTTTATTTCCTGAAGGCAAATCACATCAGGATTCACTTTAGTCATAGATTCCAAAAAGCCTTTATTCAAACAGGCGCGCAGCCCATTCACATTCCAAGAAATCAACTTCATTCCGTTACCTCTTTTATATGAAACTTAAACAGCTTGAGTCAGTACCCTCTTGTCAAATCCACAATATTTTCTAGTTCGCTTTGCTTACCCTGTAAAAATTGATCAAAATTTCGTTCGAAAATTCCTAGTGCCTTCGGCATATAGTTTGCTGAGTAACTAGAAGTGTGTGAAGTGACTGTAACGTTTTCCAATTGCCAGTAAGGATGATCTGCTGGTAGTGGTTCTTCATGAAAAACATCAAGTACAGCTGCTGCTATTTGTTCCGTTTGTAGTGATTTTAACAAAATACTGTCTGCAAATAGATTGCCTCTACCTAAATTCATAAACAATGCTGAATTCTTCATTGCTTGAAAATGTTCTTCCTGCAGAAGCTGCTTCGTTGCTGGCGTACTTGGTAAGATTGAGATGACAAAGTCCGCCTGTGGTAGTATTTGCAGCAGTTCAGAAATTGGGAAGGTTCTCTCGAATCCAGCTACTGCATGTCCTGAATAATTAACACCCAAAACTTCAACTGAAAATGCTGCTGCTAATTGTGCAACTTTTTTCGCAATCGCACCTGTACCGAGAAGTAATAGTGTCTTGCCATGTAGCTCTTGAAAAGGATATTTCTTTTCCCATTGGCTTTTTTGTTGGGTCACGAACTGCTGACGGAAGCATTTCACATGTGATAAGAGCATTCCAAGTGCATACTCCGCCATCGGAATTGCATGAATTCCCCTTGCATTTGTGAGCGTGACTCCCCGGTCTCGTATCGCTTGAAGTGGCAATTTCTCCACGCCTGCAGATAGACAACTAATCCATTTGAGTGAGCCTGCCTGTTTCAAATGGTCAATTGTAAAGTCTTCCCCCATTGTTATGAGAATATCTGCACACGCTAATTTGTCATCTGTAACCTCTAGGTGATTTTGAAAGTGAAACTGGTGATCTGGATATTTTTCTTGCAAATCTTGCTGAAGATCTCGTGACGGAAAGGATGTACAAAGAATATTCATTATCAACACCTCTTCGAAAATGGATACTATAATTGTAACTTTTATAGAGAAAAAAGAACAGCAAGTGTTAACTGTTCTTTCAGTGATACTTTCTATACAAAGGCTTACTTCGATAGGATCGTCATGGCTGCTTTTAATTGCAGGTCATTGCGTTCATCTTTGATTCGATCAATAATATTATCTTGCATTTTCTTAGCAGTTCCTTCATCAACTTCTCCATTAGCGGTAAGGTTTTCAGCGCGTTGGAATGCCTTGACTGCCATTTCAGTCTGATCATCAAAGTATCCATCGTTACGACCAGGAGCAAAGCCATTAGCAATCAGGCTCTCTTGCATTAGCTTTACAACTTCGGAATTATCATTCTTGGCAAGCGTTTTGTCTAAGTGGAGTGGATGTAGAGAGAAGTATTCTGGCTGGTGCACTACCACATCTGGCTCAATACCCTTTTTGTGAATCCATGTCCCGCTTGGTGTTAACCATTTGTAGAAAGTCATCTTAATCTCACTTCCATCACCTAAAGAAACTGCTTGTTGCACCGTTCCTTTACCGAAGCTCTTTTCGCCAATAAGTTGATATCCTCCTGCTTCAGACATTGCTGCTGCCAGAATTTCTGCTGCTGAAGCACTACCTTGATCTATCAACACAGTTATCGGATATGCTTTCTTTGTTGAAAGCTTTGTGAAGTAGGATTCTTTATTACCCTTGCGATCTTGAATTTGAATATAAGGAGATTTCTTTGTAATGAGCTTGTCTAATACACCCTCAACACTTGAAAGCAATCCTCCTGGGTTTCCACGCACATCAACAATCAGTGCTTGCATTTTCTCTGCCTCTAATTGACCAAGAGCTTTGGAGAAATCCTCAGAGGTATTTTCACTAAATTGTGTGATTTCGATATACCCGATTTTTTTATCATTCATCGTTTTCATTTCTGAATGAACTGTTTCTAGTGGGATTTCTCCTCGCTTGATTTCGAAAAGAATCGGCTTATCTGACCCAGTTCTGAGAATCCCGATTTCTACTGATGTGCCCTTCTTGCCACGGATTTTCTTCACAACATCTGTCACTGCCATTCCAACAACTTCTTTGCCATCGATAGACACAATTTGATCATTGGAAAGAATTCCTGCCTTTTCAGATGGGGAATTCTTGAAAGGGGCTACGATCACAATTTTCCCATCAACGTCACTGACCTCAGCACCTATTCCTTGAAAACTAGCATCAAGCGACTCCTCAAATTGAGCAGATGCTTGCTTGTCCATATACACTGAATAGGGATCCTTCAGCTCAGCCAACATCCCTTTGATGGCGCCCTCAGTTAGTTGCTTAGAACTCACCTTTTCCACATAGTTACCCGCGATAATCTCGAATGCACGAGCAATCTTGTCATACTGTTCACTGTGAACTGGTTTTGCGGAAGTTTGGTCTTTAACCTCTGCATGATGGAACCCCCACCACGCACCAAACGTCATGGAAAGTAGCACCCCTACTAAACCGAAAAAACTTCTTACCCAAATTCGCTTCATCTTTTTGTTGCCTCCAATTGTTTTACAAGTATCTGTTGTCACACGATCTGCAGCTATCAATTCCATCCCTGATTTTCGTTAAAAACTTCAAATGACTTGCGAGATGAAATCATTCTCAATTTTTATCGAGTCAAGAGTAAAATGTGAATGGATTACGCGAATACAAAACTTGTCCAATTTTTAGAAAAACAAAAACCCTTGTTAAGGATGTCTATATCCTTACAAGGGTATGAAAGGTTGCAGCGGATTATGAGTGAAATAATTAGCTTGCCGGCCAATTCATAATTTCAACTGCAACTGTCTAGAAGGCTTTCAATAATTTTGCAATTCCGGAGACTTTGTATCCCCCAGATTTACACTTTAATAACTCACATAGTCCAGCGGATTCTGAAGAGTTCCTGAATTCCAGCCATTAATCCAAACTTCAAAGTGCAAGTGCTGTCCTGTCGAACGGCCAGTGCTGCCCATAACACCAATCTGCTGACCTTTTGAAACCGTAGCTCCATCACCAACCAATCGTGATGACATATGACCATAGACTGTGGTATAGATTTTTCCATTAATATTGTGATTAATCATTATGCAATTCCCGTAGCTAGAAGAGTAGTATGATCTACTAACAACTCCATCAGCTGCGGCATGGATTCCCACATAGCCTCTTTTGGCAATATCAATTCCATCGTGGTGTCTTCCCCATCTTGCACCCTGACCAGATGTTAACACACCATCACAAGGATTTTGAAAAATACCTTTTCCTCCGCCATTGTAAGTTGTAGGCGGTGGTGTGCTATCACTGGAATTGCTGCTTTTTGGTTCCTTATCTTTCTTTTCCTTCGCTATTCTTTCTTTCTCTTTTCTTTCGTTTTCGTCACTGATCAACTTCTTGATGGTTTTTTCTTGGGCTACTAGTGCATCTTTTTGCTCCTGCAAGTCAACCATTTCACCTTCAAGTTCATCCTCTTGAAGTCCAAGTGCAGCAAACATTGCTACTTTATTCGCCTTTTGTTGATTAAGTTCTGAAGAAATCGCTTCTACTGAAGCCTTCAGCACTTCCTGCTCGGCTTTTCTCTTTTCAATCTCTGATTTTGCAGTTGCAAGTTGTTCTTTGTCACTCACTTGTGCCTTAATGATGTCTTCATCAGCATTCAGTAAAGTTCTGACAGAGTCCATTCGCTCGATAAATTCCGAAAAACTCTGAGCGCCAAAGATAACTTCCATGTAACGAGAGTTCCAGCCGTTTTCTTGCAACAAAACCAAGCGTTCTCTAATGAGTTCTTCTCGAATTTTGATCTTTTCTTGCAATGTAGTAATCTGTGCTTCAAGCGCTGCAATCGATTTATTTAATGTCTTGATTTGTGCATTTATGTTTGCTAATTTAGTACTTGTTTCTGATATTGAAGCATCTAATGTTTTGATTTCAGCATCTAATGCTGCCTTATTATTTCGCAGCTGTTCGATCTTTTCTTGTGTAAGTTCCAAGCTATTTTGTACTTCTAATTGTTTCTGATCAACATCCTGCTTTTGTTCAGTTAAGCTTTCAGCATTTGCTATCGACGGAACAACAAGCACTAAACAAATTGCTAGGCATAGTAGTTTGAATCTTTGCATTTTGTCACCTCAATTATAATTGTTATAGTTTGACATACTTTCTCATTGATAATAAGCTTGCTAATACGCCTATGATAGAACCAATTGCTATAATCGCAAGAGCAATATGGATCAAAAACGGATTTGGTGGGATCATGGAAACAAGACCCACAAATAATTTTTCGAATATATTTTTAGAGTACACGTAGTAGTAGGCTGAACTGAGTATAGCAATCGGGATGATTGATCCAAGAATCCCTAGCCATATACCTTCCAAGAAAAACGGAAATCTGATATAAGCATTCGTTGCACCAACTAATCGCATAATCTCAATTTCTTTTCTTCTGGAGATAATTGTGATCCGAATTGTATTCGCAATGAGGAAGACAGCCACAAATGTCAATCCGATAATAAGTGCAGTGCCTGCCCAACGAATCCAACCAGTAAACTTAAAGAGCTTTTCTACGTACCCTTCTCCGTAGTTTACTTTATATACATTTTGAAATTTCTCGATTTTCTGTACGACCTCAGTTGTCTTTAAAGGGTCTTTCAATTTCACCACAAAAATATCACGTAACGGGTTTTCTTGTTCATAAAACTTGAAAAGTTCTTCGCCAAGTGCACTTTTGTGATTCTCTAATTCTTCTTCTTTTGTCACAAAAGTAAGTGAAGCAATCTCAGATAAACTTTTTATATCTTTCTCTAAAGCTTTAACTTGTTTATCGTTGGCAACTTGCTCAATATGAATACGGATTTCAACGCTTTTTTCAACTTGCTTTGAAATATCTGCAGCATTAGTCATTGAGATCATAAATACACCCAACATCAGTAATGTAACAGTTACTGCCCCTACAGAGGCAAATGTCATCCAACCATTTCGTGAAAGGTTGAGAAGGCTCTCTTTAAAGAGGTGGAAAATGGATCTAAATTTCATATCCGTATTCTCCCCCCTGTTCATCACGAACAATCTCTCCGCCCTCCATCGCAATAACACGGTGGCGGTAAGCATTCACTAAATCCTTGTTATGTGTTGCCATCACAACTGTCGTACCCATTTCATTGATTTCCTCAAACAATTTCAGAATATCAATCGAAGTATCTGGATCCAAGTTCCCAGTTGGTTCATCAGCAATTACTAATTTAGGATTGCGAACAATTGAACGAGCAATTGAAACACGTTGTTGTTCTCCACCAGATAATTCATGTGGTTTCATTCTAATCTTATGTTTCAATCCGACTAGGTCTAATACATCCATTACCCGTGTCTTAATCATTATTTTGGATTCTTCTGTTACTTGAAGTGCGAAGGTTACATTCTCATAGATCGTTAGTTTAGGAAGTAATTTGAAATCTTGGAAAACGATGCCGATTTTTCTTCGAAGATTAGGAATCTTGTTATTTTTGTAGCTTGACACATCAACGCCGTCCATCCTAACAATTCCCTTTGTTGGCTTTTCTTCTCTATACATCAGTTTAATAAAAGTTGATTTACCGGCACCACTTGGTCCTACTACGTAAACAAACTCTCCTGGATTGATTTTAATGTCAATCCCATTCAGTGCACTGACCCCATTTGGATAATTCTTGTAGACATCTATCATTTCTATCATTATTAAAGTCACCCTTCATGACGTTATAAGTAATTTCTGATGCTTTTAAATACTTCAATATTATAGCATCAAAATAGCTACATTTATATTGTAATTTCATTACAGGTTGATGTCATAACTGGGGTTTTTTATTTCCATTTTGGTTCTTTTCAATGTTTTAAAAGAAAATGTGATAGTTTTTTAAACTTTGCATATATTTTGTTTTGCTGTGGTCAATGAAAGCATAAATATGGTCATAAATGCTGTTCCTCGCTATGATGAAGAGCAATATCTACCTGCTGTTGTTTTGATTTAGACAAACGTACTAACTACACGCTGATACTTAAATCATTACAGCGGGTACTGAATTAAAAAGAAGAGGATGGCGACACATCATGAAGTTCCGTGATTGGGACCGAAATCTAAAGATTCGGCTTATTGGAGAGTTCTGTGTAGGATCAATATTTTGGATGAGTTTTCCTTTTCTTGTTATGTATTTTAAAGATGAACTTGGGACACATTTGACTGGCATTCTAATGATTATTTCACAATTGTTGGGGGTTGTAGCAAATTTCCTTGGTGGTTATTTCGCAGACCATTTCGGTCGAAAAAAAATGATGGTTTTCTCGGCAATCGCTCAAGCAATTGTGATGGTGTTATTCGCTTTAACTACCTCGCCTTGGTTGACATCGCCCATCCTTGGATTTATCTGCTTTTCATTAATCGGGATATTTGGTACTTTGTATAACCCAGCAAGCCAAGCTATGGTCGCAGATGTAGTCAGTGAGGAACAACGTGTGAATGTATATGCAACTTTCTATACAGTGAACAATATCGCTGTCGTTTTCGGTCCTATTATTGGTAGCTTCTTCTTCGCTACACATCGATTCCAACTATATTTGACTTCTGCTCTTGTCATGGGACTTCTTGCAGTGCTATTACATAAGTACCTCAAGGAAACCTCACCAACCTTGCTGAACGATTCTACGAAAGAACAAGTGAGTGGTTCTTGGATTCAAGTCATTGTCAATCAAGCAAAGAGCTATTACATCATTCTGACAGATAAAGTATTCTTTATTTTCATTGTAGCAGGTGTCCTTCTCTCTGTTGCTTATATGCAAATAGAATTATTAATGCCCTTATTTGCAGATGAATTGGTAAAAGAACATGTGCAATTGCAGTTACCAACATTTACGTTGTTTAACTACACCACACCTTCTGAAATTTCATTGTCAGCTGAAAATATCTATGGGTTTCTTGTTGGAGAAAACGGCTTCATGGTCATCACATGTACATTGCTACTGACTGCCCTTGTGAAAAGGATGTCAGAAAGAAATGTGTTTGTAATATCATCAATTCTGTATTCAATCTCAATGATCTATCTTGGATATACAGCACATTTCACGGGTTTATATGTCGCAATGTTCATTTTCACAATTGCTGAAATCATGACTGCAGGTATTCAAATGGGGTTTATCGCACGTATTGCACCTGATCACTTACGAGGAAAATACTTTGCTGCCTCTGGGTTGCGTTGGACTTTAGGTAGAACGATCGCGCCACTTGCCATTAATATCGCTGCGCTATTCGGGTTCAAATTGGCTTTCATCTCAGTTGCAATCATGGCATTTATCTCTGCAATCATGTACTTCTATATGTACCATATTGAAGCTATAAGAGAATCAATGACCAAAGAGGAATTGAAAATCAAAGACGCAAGCAATTGAATGAATTTGTAAACTGAAGGCACAAACAATGGAATGAATTTGCAAATCGAAGACACAAACAATTGAGTGAATTTGTAATCGGAGGGATTAACTAAATAGAAGTTTTGAGTAGGATTGGGATTTTTGAAAACAAAAGAGGTCTTTACCCCATCCCACTCAATAGATATAGATCTTAAACTACTATTCTAATAAATCTACTTGATACTAGAATTGATTAAACGTTTACCACAAGATGGACAGAAGTTGAAATAAATAGTTTCTCCTTCAACTTTCAAATGTCTAGATTTAAAGTTTGGACAATATTGGCAAGAAGAAACCAATGCTTTTCTCCAGCTACCAAATTTTTTGAGGATGGCAACAGAATTCTCCATCTCACTTAGTAATGGAGTTCTTCCTAATTCGTTTGTTTTCTCTTGAATTAGACTGATTAATTCATTAGCTGTTTGGGCATCACGGAATCCGTGTTTAACTGTCAGACCCGCCTCAAACAAGACGTTTTTCCACCCATGATAGCGAAAGCTTGCATAACGAGCTTCTGGCTTATTTTTCACCTCTGAATAACGAGGGATTCTGTCCATTTCCTTTACTAAATCCTTTACAAACTGTAATAACTGCTCGTTTGTGTAATCATGATAGCTCAATTTGTTCATAGTAACGAGTCCTTTCCTTATAATGATTTCTGAAACTCAGATAAAAATTATTATAGCATTGTTTTCACTAATAAGTAATGGAAATAAATAGCTTTTAACTCACTTTTTTTCAAAAAATTAGTCGACGAGAGATTGCGATTTTCGTGATTTCCGAAAGCTGCTTCTGTGATTTTTAGAAATTTAATAGTTTTCGAGAAAAGTTATTGAGAAAAGGGCCTCTCGGTCAGTAGCAGTGCAACAAAAGATTAAAAGCAAGCATTGGCATGCATTCCGTTTATTGCTTTTATGTTATTCACTGCTACTGATGAAGAGCTATCCGTCATTGTGCTTGATGAAGGCATAATGATAGAAGAAGTTAAAGCAAGAACCGATACGTATCAAATGCTGTCTGATGCGGTCTAACAGGTAGACAACAGCATTTTTTCCTGCATTTATTAAGAGTCCTTTTTCGACAAAAAGCTGTCATTTCATTTTTCATTAGTCAGTTTTTTTTCTACATCGGAAAGAATCTATTTGAAATAGGCGTAACATTGTAAGAGATTAAAAAAAAGCACTTACTAACAGACTAATATTAGGTGGTCTGTTGTGAGCACTTTTTTGTGAGATTAATAGTCAGTGAATAATTAACTGATAATATTGGTTTTGATCGTGTGCCCAAAGATCTAGATCACTTTCGATACCATTGTGTCGCGGCAGCCTCATCTTTAACGAAGTGAAAGATTGAGCCTCCGATCACAAATAATATCACGAGGCTGAGTACACCAGCATTCGTGCTACCAACAATGCTAATGGTGATGCCCATCAAAGCAGGTCCGATTACTGCGGCAAATTTGCTGAAAATACTATAGAAACCAAAGTACTCATTAGACTTTTCCTTTGGCACTATTTTCGCAAAAAAGGATCGACTTAGTGCTTGTATACCGCCCTGAGCTGAGGCAATCATAAATCCAATAATATAGATACCTAGTGCCGAGTGTACAAAATAGGCGTAAATGCACAAGACAATGTATGTACAGATACCAAAGTAAATGACTTTCTTAATACCAAATTTATCTGCAAGTTTCCCATAAAGAATGGCAAAAGGGATCGCTACAACTTGAATTACGAAAATTAACACGAGTAGCATGTCAGATTTCATCCCTACATCTGATGCAAAGGATGCAGCCATAGAAATAACAGTATTCACACCATCAATATAGAAGAAAAATGCTAATAAAAACAGAAACAGATTTTTATGATGGTAGATATCAATCATTGTTTGTTTTAAACGCGTGAAGCTCTTACCTACAAAATGATCTTCCCTTGCAACGCCGTACTTTTGCTCGACATTTTTGATCAATGGAATTGAAAACGCAATCCACCAAACTGCTGTTATTACGAAGGATGCCTTCGTTGCCAGAATCGTGTATTGATCAGGTAGTAGCATAATCATTGCAATACAAACGATGAATGGAATGGTGCTTCCAAAGTATCCTAAGGCATAACCAAATGAAGATACCTTATTCATCCGCTCATCCACTGTCGCATCGACAATAAAGGAATCGTAGAAAATAATAGTTGCTTCATAACAAAGGAAAGCAATCACATACATCCCAAGTAACAGTTGCCAATTATCACTCGGTAAAAGTGCTAAGGAAGCAGTGAAAATTGCTCCAGCAATCAAGAAACCCTTGAAAAGACGCTTCTTAAAGCCAATATAAGCTGCTAACGTCCCCAAAACCGGTGCCATAATGGCTAATATTAACGTTCCTGTAGAGGTTGCAAATCCCCAAATAGCTGTTGCGCTTTCTTCAGACATCGTTTTCTCAGCAGCGTTTTTAAAATATATTGGCATAATTGCAGTAATAATCACTAATGTGAACGCAGAATTCGCCCAAT
This sequence comes from Caryophanales bacterium, assembly GCA_031554275.1. Lineage (GTDB taxonomy): Bacteria > Bacillota > Bacilli > JARBTR01 > JARBTR01 > JAVBKB01. Next base: position 21,267 of record JAVBKB010000054.1, read on the forward strand.
CATATAATGCCCAACTTCGTTCCTTCTTTGTATAGTTCTTCAAATCATATCCCCCCCAAGAAGATTCCACTTGCTGTGATTTTGAGATCAAACTAGTTAATAAGCAAATAGAACCATTACTTCATTATACACATTTTATAATGGAAGATGTTAGTCAAGTCAAAATCAGATGATAGCTGATGGGAAGAAAAAATAGAATAATATTATACAAATTTTTCTTTCATATACATAGTTTATTAGATTATAATAGAGCAGTCAGAAAATCACAATTGGAGGAACTATGAATTTCAAAAACAACCGTTTTTTTAGTAAACTGGCCATCATCTCTCACTGGGTATTGATTGGTCTAGTTGTTGTAGCAATACTATTTAGTATATGGGGAATTAAGTTAACAATTGATTTGGAGAACAACAAAGATATTTGGAACTCATTATATTTCACATCAGATAATTTTGATATGATTTATAACATTATTATCGTTATGATAAATGTTATGGCTTTTTCTGTTGTATCCTGGTGGTTTTATCGGGCACATAAGAACCTTAGGCAGTTTGATCCAACTGGGAATTCTCCCTTATTCTCAATATTTTGTTGGTTGATCCCGTTTGTGAATTTGGTTACACCATATCGCTATGTTAAGGAGCTGTTTCAAAAATCAAATTCTATTACCAAGAGAGGAGAAACACCCTCACTTGGTATTTGGTGGTTCAGTTGGATACTAACAGCTATACTCGTTTCCCCTGTTAGTAGACTCGAAAGAATTTACATGGGAGCAGATACAGTTTACACGTATTATCATGGTCTTCGGAACTATTGCTTGGCAATGCTTGGTCTACAATGTTGTCATTTGCTTTTTCTATTCATTTCCATCAAAATAATAAAATCCTATGCTCAGGTGGAAACTGAACTAGAACAGTTGTCGTTCAGTTGGAATCCTGAATCAGTTGTCAAGCATGAAACAATTGATATTAGCGGATATTCGCCAGATGATCTGGTTGAAGATGTGAAGAACATAGATACAACAGACCCAAATACCAAAACAAACTGAGAATCTTGTAAAAGGAGAAGACCCACTTAAGATCAAGTGGGTTTTCTCCTTTTTCTAATTCTATTCTCTCAAGAACATCTTTCATTTCCAGCACTTTCTCGGCACATGCGACTTAGAAAAAGATTTTTATAATAGAATTTCCTCAAGAACACGTCCATCTGTATCTTTCATTTCCAGTCCAAGCAATGCTGCAAACGTTGGACCTTCATCAATAAGTCCCATTTCTTTCACCTTTATCCCCTGCCGAATCCCAGCACCCCTGGCAATAAATATGGTCTGATAATCTGGTTTTGTAGGCAAGTAGCCATGAACGCCAATCAGTGCATGTGAGTATTCATGGACTGCTTTGCGGTCGATATCACAAATGAGTTCCCTGCCGACCTCATCTAGAAAATAGAATCCTTGTGAAGCTTCAAGCATCAAAGCACAAGTGGGATCAGCACCCAACTTAGCCGCTTCTTCTGCTGTAAAGATCTGAGCAATTGCATTTGTTTCCTCAGCAAATTGTTGTGTTATTTCCTTTAACAATGAAATGACTTGGATATCGTTTTTATTTTTACAATAAATATATGCACTGCCATCGCATGACTTAGCGATCGCTTGATAATTCTTGATTTGACCATCTTTCACTTCTAGCAAGCCATTTCGGCGTAGTAATTCATTGAGATGGATAGTTGAATGGGCATCTAATTGGCTGTGATCCCCTAACAAAATAAGTGTTGAATCTTCATAAATGCCATCTTCCTTCATCAGCGTGACAAATTCACCAATCCTCTTATCAAGTAATCTGATGGCATCTGCTCTTTCCGAGGAAGTACAACCATAATGATGCTTTTTGAAATCTAGATCGCAAAAATGGACGAGCATTAAATCTGGACGATAGTGATGCAAGGTGTATTTCGCACTCTCATGTACAAAATTATCGAGCTCAGGTTGTTTGAGTCCTTGACGTAGCTTGCCAAACAATTTATTCATTTTGTACAAATAACAAGGTGAACCATTACATAAAGAAACGGAAAGCTGTGTTTGCCATGGACGATTCGCAAAAACCTCCGGCATGTTGTACTTCACTTTGCTCTTGCCAAGAACTGGCCACAATAATGAAGCGACTTTCATCCCCTGCTGAAGTGCATAATCAACTAAGGTCGGTACTTTGATACTTGAATGATGCCAGAACCAGTCAGGTTTCGTTCGCCAAGGTTGTAGCAACGTATTTCTCACAATCCCATGCTTATTCGGATAGCATCCAGTTAGAATGCTGGTATGAGATGGGTATGTAAGTGATGGATAGATCGATGAAACATTGCTGCAGTAAGCTGATTCTTGCAGTAGGTTTTTTGTGTTTGGCAAGCTTGTTAGCAGCTCAAAATCAGTCGATCCCATTGCATCCAATGACAAGACAATTAAGTGTTTCGTTTTTCTCATTTCGTAACCTACCCATTTATAAGTATGATATAATTCTATTCATAAAAAAGCGTGTTTTTGAACAATAATGATGATAAAATTACATATATTGTTCTCAACCATTCTATCAAAATTTTTATAAAATGTTGAAAGTTATTTTGCAGCTTGATAATACAATTATTTGGGGGTCAACACATTGAATTCGTTAGAAAAAATTATGGAATATAACCAGCAATTTGTTGAAAGCGAAGGTTATAAAGAATATATTACATCGACAAAATATCCAACGAAAGAAATGGTTATCGTTAGTTGCATGGATACGCGACTAACTGAGTTGTTGCCCAGAGCGATGAGTATTCACAATGGCGATGCCAAAATTATTAAAGTTGCTGGTGCTGTTATTAATCAGCCATTTGGTAGTGTTATGCGCTCAATCATTGTTGCAGTACATGATTTGGGCGCAGAAGAGGTTTTCATTGTTGGTCATGATGATTGCGGCATGTCCACCATTCAGCCAGAGAAAATGATTGCCAAAATGATTGATGGTGGGATTTCAGAGGAGAAAATCACTGTTCTTGAACAGGCAGGGATTAATATTCGCAAGTGGTTAATGGGCTTTGATTGTGTTGATGAAAATGTCATCAGCAGCGTGGAAAAGGTGAGAAACCACCCGTTAATGCCAAGTTATGTGAAGGTTTCAGGATTAGTCATTCATCCAACGACTGGAGCGTTACGTGTTGTTGCGAATGGTCATGTGGGTTCAACTTCTAATGTGAAAAAGAAGTTAGTGAATTAAATTCATTCAAGGGGTGATTACATGCGTAGAAAAGATCGGGAATTAACGAATCGGGACGACATCATCAGTATTATGAAGGATTGTGATGTTTGTCGAATTGGTTTTGCGGATCAGGGTGTCCCATATATTGTTCCATTGAATTTCGGTATGGTCGACGAAAATGATCAACTGACTCTTTATTTTCATGGCGCATCAAATGGACGGAAAGTAGATTTGGCAAAGACAAATCCTACCGTGTGCTTTGAAATGGATTGTGGACATGAACTCTGTGAAGATGAGAAAATGGCATGTGAATTCACAATGGAATTCAGGAGTGTAATCGGCTATGGACAACTCACACTTATCAAGGATATGGATGAAAGAAAAAAAGCGCTGAACTCTATCATGCTAAAGTACACAGAACGTGAGGATTTTGAATATCACCAGCACTACTTGGAACAGATCTCTGTTTTCAAATTGGTCGTCTCTGAAATGTCGGGAAAGCAGTTAGTGAAGATGTAGAAGAAAATATCAGGTCGTTTGAGTGGGATAGATATGACATGTAGTTTGGTTTACAACCAAGGTATGTGTCTTTTTTTCGAGATTTGAAAATTGATGGGAAATGACTTGTTTCTTCATGAGCACAGACCGATAGATTTTTTATATAAGAGAAAAAAGGTCTTTAATCATCGTCATTTTGCACTGAGTAGTATTATAAACGAAAGTAGTTTCCGATTTCTGGGTTATGAAATTATAAAAGCCAACGCAAGTATAGTTCACCTCAGAAGTCAGATTTTCATCTCACTCTTAGGCGCTATAAATGGTTGGCTTTTCTTAATTACATGTTATTATTTAGACTGTTTATCAAGCTTATGGAAACCTTGTGCATAGTAGCTGATAATCAGTATTATAAACCAAACTGGACATACATACACAGCTATTCTAGAGTCTGGGTTTAACCATAACGCTACAATTACTAAGGCAAAGAACGCCAGTACAATGTATGATGAAAATGGGTAGAAAATCATTGGATATTTCAATTTTCTAACTTGCTCTGATGATAACGTCTTCCGGTATTTCAGCTGCGCAATTAATGAGATAGACCACACCCAAATTGCAGCACCTGTTCCGATACTTGTTACATATAAGAAAGCTTTTTCTGGAACAAAGTAGTTAAGTACTACCCCGAATAACAAAATCGCAGCTGAAATCAGAATTCCATTGACCGGAACTTTGCTTCGGCTTAATTTCGCAAACATTTTCGGTGCTCTGTTCTGAGTAGCTAAGCCATGTAACATTCTGCCTGTACTATAGAGACCACTATTACATGATGATAGCGCCGCTGTTAGTACTACGAAATTGATAATTCCTGCAGCAGTTTTGATCCCCATCTTTTCAAACGTCAACACAAACGGGCTACCATTTGTACCGATTTCATTCCAAGGGAAAATACTCATGATTACTAGAAGAGCTCCGACGTAGAAGATCAATACTCTCCAAAGTGTTTTATCGATAGCTGACGGAATTGCTTTTTCAGGATTTTGTGCCTCACCAGCAGTAACACCAATTAGCTCAATTCCCAAATAAGCGAAGGCAACCATACCTAAAGCAAGTACTGGACCATCCAAACCTTTTGCAAAGAAACCTCCATGCGACCAAAGATTTGAAATACCAATTGGCTCACCATTATTCCAAAAACCAAATACAATCATCAATATTCCAATAATGATCATTGCAATAATAGTGATAACTTTAATCATCGCAAACCAAAATTCAAATTCTCCAAAACTTTTTACACTTATTAAATTCACAATCATCATAATAACTAGAGCAGCTAACGCCCATGCCCATTTTGGTGTATCTGGAAACCACCACACCATGTAGACACCTGCAGCAGTAATCTCTGCCATACATGTTACGATCCACATAAACCAATATGACCAACCGGTCATATAGCCAGACAGCGGATTAACATATTTGTGTGCATAGGCACTAAATGAACCTGAGACAGGATGTTCAACAGCTAGCTCTCCCATTGCGCGTAAAACAACGTACATTGCTAAACCGCCTATCAGATAGGAAATAACTAGTGCTGGTCCTGCAGTTTTGATTGCTGTGGATGAACCTAAGAATAGTCCTACTCCAATAGCGCCACCAATAGCAATCAGTTGAATATGTCTTGATTTTAAACCACGATGCAGATTGTCATCCATAGTGAAACACTCCCCCATTATTATAAATAGTAGCAACCTTTGGAATTTTCAGAAAATGAAGTCTAAAAAAAGAAATAGCTCTTTTCACATTCATAAAGGTTGTAACTATTTAAGAATAATATTTAATCTCCTGAATTGTCAATTAATTCGTCGAAAATAGTCGTAAAACAACGTTTTTTTTGTTTTTTTTATAAAATGCGAATTTATTAATTGACTACTCAAAATAATTATCAGAAAATTATATGTTAGAATTATTTCTCCATCGTATTTCCTCGAATGACAATGTGACAAAGACACAGTTAGAAAAGAATTACCTTCACAAACGGAATTAGAGAAATATTTTGTTGGAATGAACGCAAGCTTGTGCGCTTGCGTTTTTTTGGTTGCAATCATCTGTTCTCCTTCTTCTCTCTTGTCCATATTTCATGTTATAATCCATTCATGAAAATTATAGAAGTAAGCGACTTCTAAATAAAAGAAAGAGTGTGTTAGCTTGAAATTAGACGATCTTTTAGAACATATTCAGTCCTTCAGAAAAGTTGGCGAAGGCAACCCTGAAATCACCACAGTAGAAAATGACCATAGGAATGTTACCCCGGGCACTTTATTTGTTTGTATCAAGGGGTTTACTGTAGATGGACACGATTTAGCAACAGAAGCTGTTAAGGCGGGTGCTGTTGCAGTTGTAGCAGAGCAGCCACTTGAGCTACCAGTACCAGTTATTCTGGTGAAGAGCACGCTGCGATCATTACCGATCATTGCCAATATATATTACAAACAACCAACAAAGTCGATGCAGCTTATCGGTGTGACTGGTACAAATGGCAAGACGACGATCACGCAGCTTTTGGATGCTATTTTCAAAGATGCTGGTCACAAAACTGGTTTGATCGGTACACTCCATAAACGAATCGGGACCGAGATCATTCCGACGAGAAATACCACACCAGACAGCTTGACTACACAAAAGCTATTTCATCAGATGAAGGAAGGTGCTGTGGATACGGCTATTATGGAGGTTTCTTCGCACGCATTGGAACTAGGTCGCGTTCATGGTTGTGAATTTGACATTGCTGTGTTTACCAACCTGACTATTGATCACTTGGACTTTCACAAAACCTTAGATAATTATAAAATTGCCAAAAGCTTGCTATTCTCTCAACTAGGCTCTGACATCGACAAGAAGGTTGCCATTCTCAATGTGGATGACGAGGCTTCTGCATTCTACCAAATGGCTACGCAAGCACAAGTACTTACTTATGGTATTGATAAGCCAGCAGACTTCACTGCTTCAGAGATTAAACAATCGCTTGCAGGAACGACTTTTATTCTCCATACACCCAATGGTGATTTCCCAATAAAAACGAAGTTTATTGGGGTATTTAATGTGTATAATATTCTTGCAGCGATTGCCGTTTGTGCTGCTGTGAAGATGAAGATTGAAGAAGTGATTGCCTCTATTGAAGCATTTCCAGGTGTCCTCGGACGCTTCGAACAGATCAAAGCCGGACAAGATTTCTCCGTTGTGATTGATTACTCTCACACACCAGATGGTCTTGTCAATGCGTTAACAACAATCAGAGCATTAGGTCCAAATAGAGTACATGCAATTGTTGGGTGTGGTGGTGATCGTGATAGCTCAAAGCGACCAGTGATGGCGATGCTAGCTTGTGATCATAGTGACTATCCGATTTTCACGATGGATAACCCACGTACAGAATCTCAAGATCAGATTTTCAAAGATATGGAACTGGGTGTTATCGGTCGCGAGTACACAATTATTGCTGATCGAAAGCTTGCAATAGAACACGCAATCAAACACGCACAACCAAACGATATTATCTTGATTGCAGGAAAAGGGCATGAGAATTATCAAATTATCGGTACCGAGCGAACCCATTTTGATGATCGCGAAGTTGCCGTTGAAGCGATAAAGAAATATTGTAAACTGTAGTTGAGAAAACCGACATGATCAGATAAAACGCCATACTGCCCTCAAATGTTTTGAGGACAATATGGCGTTATTTATTTGGAATCGATTTTGAGGACACAGCTAAAAATTATAAGCTGCTTGATTTTCTTGAAATTGCAAGTGATAACAAACTCACTAAGGCAACAAGCAGTATAATTATATTCGATTGTTGATCACCTGTTTGCGGGCTCACACCAACTGATGCTGGCACTTCATTTTGAGGTGAGGTTGGATCAGGACTGGCAGTCACCTTTAATTGATACACGTAAGTAACTGTTTTGTCGGCATCCATTGTGCCTGTTTCCGCATCACCTTCAACTGCTGACCAGATATAAACTTTGCCTTCGAATGTGATTTCGCTTGGTTTCTGAGCAGTGGTGTCGTAAGTGTCACCATTCTGCTTTTTCTCGACTACTTGGTCGGCAATTACATTGCCTGCGGCGTCGACATAATTAATTGTTAAGGCTTGACCTATCAAGGTGTACACATACGTAATTGTTTTGTCGGCATCCATTGTGCCTGTTTCTGCATCACCTTCTACTGCTGACCAGATATAGACTTTTCCTTCGAATGTGATTTCACTTGGTTTTTGGCTTGTGGTGTCGTAGGCATCACCATTTTGCTTTTTCTCGAATACTTGGTCGGCAAT
>JAVBKB010000124.1:0-6881 GCA_031554275.1 Caryophanales bacterium
TCCAATTGTTGTACTCGCTCTTTGAGTAAGTCTGTAAGTGTAACAAGTTCAGGTTCAACATATGTAACCGTGACACCGCGCCATTCTTGATATTGTATTTGTGGGACATAGTTAATCAGATTACCAGCATGATTTATAATAAGCTCAAGCCTTCTCTTGGCACTTTCTAGTTCATCAATTTTCACTTGATTTCCTACTACCTCAGCTTTCAGTGAGCTTATTTCCATATCATAGTTCATCTATACACCGCCTTTTTAACATATTATAACACAGCTAAATAAACCATTTTAACTAATATTTAGAGGTCATGGTCTAGCTATTTTCAGATACAACCCAATCCCAATGAAAAAGAGATAACATCAGGTTTTTGTCAACGTAAACAAGAACCTGATAACAGTAAATGCAATTTGCTGTGGTTAAGGATACAAGCGAGATTATTAAGACAAAATATTCAAGAGTTGATAAGTTATAATCGCAAGACCCTTTTAATCCTTCAAAAATACACATTTTTGAAGTTGCCCACTGGCGAGGGAGGCTTTTTGATAGCACTTATCATGATTTTCTTTGTTGGCCCTACTAGAAGTAGTTTTTTAAGCAGGTCTAATGAAAATGCACCAACAAATCCTCGTCTATAATCCCTGCCAGCATTGGTAAACTGATATAATGTAATGAGGAATGTTTCCACCTTATAAAGAGACAAGTGGCGCATTCTCATTTATAATAGACTAAACAGTTTAGTGGGCCGTTTTTAATGAGTCGCATTTAGCTAAAGAGGTTAATATGAAAAAGAAAATTCTTGTTGTTGACGATGAATTTTCAATCGTCACATTACTTCAGTACAACTTGGAGCAAGGTGGTTACGATGTTATTGTCGCAAATGATGGAGAGTCCGGAATGAGGGCTGTGTATGAACAGCAACCAGACCTCATTATATTAGATATTATGTTGCCGATAATGGACGGGATAGAAGTGTGTAAGAAACTTCGCCAGAATAAGGTATTTACCCCGATTCTAATCCTTTCGGCTAAAGTAGAGGAGTTTGATAAGATTATCGGTCTTGAACTAGGTGCAGATGATTATATTACCAAGCCTTTTAGTCCAAGGGAACTAATGGCGCGAGTCAAAGCACTACTACGCCGGGTTGAATTCTTGCAATCGAGTGAAGTTGTTGTGCTTGATGAAAATGTCATTGTCGTAGCTGACCTTGAAGTTCGCCTCGATGAGTACTTGGCTACCTTTCGGAAGGAACCACTGGAACTGACGAGAAAGGAATTTGAACTATTGCGTTATTTGGTAGAACGACGCGGAAAAGTACTTAGCCGCGATGTGCTACTGAAAAACGTATGGGACTACTCTTTCATTGGGGATACCCGAATTGTTGATGTTCATATTAGTAATTTACGCGATAAGATTGAAGAGGACACAAAGAACCCTAAATATATTAAAACGATTCGAGGAATCGGTTACAAATTAGAAGGACTGGTGTAATGAGTAGATTACAGAGAAAGCTGTTTCTAGAGATTATTCTTGTTGTTGTGATCATTTTCACCATGTTTGGCTTTTTGACAGGGGCAATTATTTATGATCGCGTTCCGCGTGAGCTGCTTTTGATGATTTGGCTTGTTTCGGCGCTGTGTGCCATCGCATTAATTGTGACGAGTATTTACTTTATTCACAAAATGACCGCTCAATTAGTGTCGCCAATTTCAGGTGCAATCGATGTGGCGGAAGAATTGATGAATGGTAATTATCGGGTACGGTCGTATGATGAAGATTTTGACGATGATAGCCAATTAGGCCGTTCGATCAATCAATTGGCAAAACGCTTACTTGAGCTTAAAGTGTCGAATGATATTCAACGAGACCGGATGGAGACATTGATTGAGAATGTGAGTAATGGCCTCTTGCTAGTAGATGAAAAAGGCTTTGTTTCTCTTGTAAATGCGAGCTATCGGAAAATGTTCGTGCTGGATGAAGAAGCTTTGAATCTTCCTTTTTATAAAGCAATCAAGCAACGTGAAGTGACTGCGTTAATCGAAAATGTCTATCGTGGTGAACGCCGCATTGTTTCAGAAATGGAGCAAGATGCACGGATATATCACATTGTTGGAGATCCGATTTTCAATGATGAGGGCGAGTGGAAAGGCGTACTTGTCGCTGTGCAAGATATTAGTGAGCTCAAGAATTTTGAGAAAATGCGCAAAGAGTTCGTTGCCAATGTGTCACATGAACTGAAAACGCCAGTCACATCGCTCAAGGGGTTTGCTGAAACGCTACTCGATGGTGCGAAGAATGATCCAGAGACTTTGACGAATTTTTTACATATTATTTTGACCGAAAGTGATCGTTTGCAAATTTTGATTGATGATCTTCTTGAATTATCGAAGATTGAGAACAGTGGCATGGAGTTACATATTGATGAAGTGGAAATGGTTTCGCTCATTAAACAATGTTGTTCTATTGTTCGGATGAAAGCGAAGGAAAAACAGATTACGCTCCTATTTGATCATGAGACGGAGAGTGTTCATTTATTTGCTGATAGTCTACGCCTTAATCAAGTCGTGCTCAATTTGATATCGAATGCAATTTCTTATACCCCAGAAAATGGATGTGTCACAATTCAGCTGACTACGTTTGAAAATCAGTTGAAACTCGAAGTGATTGATACTGGAATTGGCATTGATCAGGCGCATTTTCCACGCATCTTTGAGCGCTTTTACCGTGTTGATAAGGCGAGGAGTCGGAGTGAGGGTGGTACTGGACTCGGGCTGGCGATTGTCAAGCATATTGTCGAGGCACATCAGGGGTCTGTTCAGGTAGAGAGTGAAATTGGAAAGGGGTCTACTTTTTCAGTGACCATTCCGAAAATGCAGAACCGCGAGCGTTATTGTGTCAATGAGGCAACCGGCTAATTGCCCTGCATCGCTAGACTAACTGTTGGCTACTGACCGCAAGTTGTTGATTAAAATGAATGCAAGCCGCGGAATAGACATGCTATTTCGCGAGATAGGCGAGTTAATATTTGGAGGATAAAAATGACAAAAAAACTAGTGTTAATAGATGGATTTAGTATTGCTTTTCGAGCTTTCTATGCAGTACCGCTTTTGACAAATACCAAGGGGTTACATACAAACGCAATTTACGGGTTTGTGAATATATTGAATAAAATTTTGCAAGAGGAGAAACCGACGCATGTAATGGTTGCTTTTGATGCAGGGAAAACGACTTTTCGGAATGAAATTTTCACTGAATATAAAGGCGGGAGGGCGGAAACGCCTAGTGAGTTGTCTGAGCAATTTCCGTTTATTCGTGAATTGCTGGAGGCGAGTGGTGTATCACATTATGAACTCCCGCGATTTGAGGCGGACGATATTATTGGAACGCTGGCTACGACAGCAGAACAAGCTGGTTTTGAAGTGACGATCGTATCTGGTGATCGTGATTTAACGCAATTGGCATCAGACAAGACAACGGTGCGTATCACGAAAAAAGGGTTTACTGAGACGGATGATTACACGCCAGAATTTGTGATGGATAAGTATGGTATTACCCCAGCTCAGATTGTTGATCTGAAGGGACTCATGGGTGATTCCTCTGATAATATTCCAGGTGTTCCAGGCGTTGGTGAAAAAACTGGATTGAAATTGCTACTTGCACATGGTTCGGTCGAAGCGGTACTGGATGCAACAGATCAAATTAGCGGCAAGAAACTCGTAGAAAATCTAACGAATTTCCGTGAGCAGGCGATATTGAGTAAACAACTAGCGACGATTATCAAGGATGCGCCGGTGACTGTTGAATTAGATACACTGGCTTATAGCGGGGTGCAAGGGGAAAAATTACGGAATTTTTATCGTGACCTCGGGATGACTTCACTACTGAAAAAACTAGATGGTGAAGGATTTGAGAGCGATACAATAGCTACAGAATTGCAGGATGCTCGCTATTCAATTGCCACTGAAATAACAGCGGAACTATTTTCATCTAAGGAAACTGCCCTTTTTATTGAGGTATTGGATGACAATTACTATACAGGCGCAATCATTGGGATAGCGGTTGCAAGCGAAGAGCATACGCATTATTTGCCACTTGAACTTGTGAAACAATCAGCGGTATTTAGAGAATGGGCAGAAAACCAAAATGCAAACAAAGTTGTGTTTGATGCGAAAAAGTGCATCGTTGTGATGAAGCGATTAGGGATACAGTTGCAGGGTGTTTGTTTTGATGCGTTATTAGCGTCTTATATTTTTAACCCCGGTGAAAAAATGGAGGACTTTGCGTCGCTCGCACGTCCTTTTTATCAAGATGCAATTCAGTCAGACGAGCAGTTTTACGGAAAGGGTGCCAAGCTGAAGATACCCGCGGAGGCGCTACTCGGTGAACATATTGCGCGAAAAGCAATTGCACTTTCTGCGATTTATCAGCCAATTGTCACGGCTTTAGAGGAGAATCAACAATATAAGTTGCTTTCAGATTTAGAATTGCCGCTGGCACTGATTCTTGCTGAAATGGAATGGCGCGGCATTACCGTTGAAGCGTCAAGACTAGAGGAAATGGGGATAGATCTTGAGTGGCGGTTGAAGGAAATTGAGGCCAATATTTATGAGCACGCTGGCGAGGCTTTCAATATTGCTTCACCAAAACAGCTAGGCGTTATCTTGTTTGAGAAGCTTGGTCTGCCATCTTCAAAGAAAACAAAAACCGGATTTTCTACTTCAGCTGAAGTGCTCGATGAGCTAGCGCCAAAACATCCAATTGTGGCAGAAATTCTGCTCTATCGTCAACTAAGTAAGTTGCAATCCACCTATGTAGAGGGATTGCTGAAGGTGATCCATGAAGACGGTAAGGTGCATACGCGGTTCAACCAAGCATTAACGCAGACTGGTCGGTTAAGTTCGATTGACCCTAACTTGCAAAATATTCCAATCAGGTTAGAAGAGGGACGTAAGATTCGGGAAGCCTTTATACCATCTGAACCTGGGTGGTTGATCGTGGCGGCTGACTACTCGCAAATTGAGCTTCGGGTGCTAGCACATATTGCCGGAGATGAAGGACTGATTGCCGCATTCCGTGATGAAATGGATATTCATACGAAAACAGCAATGGATGTGTTTGGTGTTGAAGCGGAAGCAGTGACGGCTGATATGCGGCGCCAGGCAAAGGCTGTCAACTTCGGTATTGTCTATGGGATTAGCGACTACGGTTTATCACAAAATCTTGGGATTACGCGCCGTGAAGCGAAAGAATTCATTGAGAAGTATTTTGAGACGTTTCCGGGTGTGCAGGACTATATGAAGGATATTGTCCTTGAGACAAAGAAAAATGGTTATGTGACAACGCTACTTCAGCGGAGACGATATATTCCGGATATCAATAGTCGCAATTTCAATTTAAGAGGATTTGCCGAAAGAACAGCGATGAATACGCCTATTCAGGGTAGTGCGGCTGATATTATTAAACTAGCCATGATTCGCATGGAGGCAAGGCTCGCGAAGGAGAATTTGCAAGCGAAGATGCTGATTCAGGTCCATGATGAACTCGTATTTGAAGCACCAGAGGCGGAGCTTGAGTTATTGAAGCAAATTATCCCTGAGGAAATGGGTAATGCGATTGATTTAGTTGTCCCGTTGAAGGCAGATTTTGCTTTCGGTAAATCTTGGTATGAAGCAAAGTAGTCGTGCGTTGGGCGGACTAAACAAGTGAAAGTAGTTACATTGCCGTTTATCCAATAACAGGTTGGTGGAAAGCAAGAACAAACTTAAAAAAAATACGATTCAACAGTGAGATATTCACTTATACTGTCCAAACTCAAATTTTAAAAGGAGTTGAAGCTCAAAACGGAACTCTTACTCCAGATCAAACTTCAAGCTTAGCGATGCCAATTACAAAAAAGATTACTTACTATAATGAAATTGGAACAAAAAGCATGAATGGAAATGCGCCAGTACCATTATTTCAGCCAGTGTGGATAGCAATTATGGTTGGAGCAATTCTCTTTTTCTTCGTGTCAAAAAAGCTTGTCATATTTAATCAAAAAGAAAAGCTAAAGACAATGCTTTTACAAATTTGTTTAAGTGCAGTCGTTGCCCTTTTTGTAGGATTTGGTTTAACGTGGCTTGCAGAAAATATGCTTGGAATTGCCATTCCTGATTTCTTATCAGTATCCCTATTTCTTTCACTTTCCTGTTTCGCTTTTATAGTAATGATTGCATCAGTGTTACTATGGACAGGATTTGGTGGTATTGGTATCTTTGCTTTTCTGATGTTCTTTAGCGCACCACTTTTATCTTTAGCACCTGAATTTATGCCATCTTTTTATGAAAATTGGATTTACCCTTGGCTTCCAATGCGTTTCATGGTCGATGGTTTAAGAGATTTATTATTCTTTGAAAATGGAACTTACTTAGCGAATTCGATTACTGTAATGGTGTGTATCTGCTTGGTGAGACCGCTAGTTATTCTAGCTTCATTGTTAAAAAAGTCAAACTCAAGTGATGGAGTTCCTGCCAAGCCAATCAAATAAGTATAGTCAAGGTAATCTCCTTGCAGTAGCTCATGGACAAACCCACGGTTAAATACCTAATTCAAGGTAAATGAAACAGATGAATAACAACCACATCATGAGCAATAAATTACAAAAAGAAGTGAATAGCCGAAATTGATTGCATTTCACTTCTTTTTCTGCAGTACAGACAATGGCAATGGTTAAAATGACGTAAAATAAGACAGAGCATTTTACTCTTCCTTTAAGTTATTAGGTTTAATTGATTTTGTCACCTCGTGATATACTCCGCTTAATAGCATGGAACGAATTAATCTCAAAATTTCCTCAGAAGATAATACTTTTCCATTTTTATACCAAAACGTAAGTGTTGAAATTA
>JAVBKB010000173.1:0-26600 GCA_031554275.1 Caryophanales bacterium
TGTATTACCTTAATAATAGTTGAGGTAATCACTAAAAAGTTTCTACTTTTACCACATGCAATTACTTTGCCAATCGTAATCTTTATTTGTCAAAGCTTTGAAGGTCAAATGAATCACGGCGCGATATCAAAAATAAGAAACGCTAGTTTAGATGATTTAATATATTACTTGGCGCAGGCGATTATTTATTTGCCAGGAGATAGAAAATGGATATATGAAATTGTACAACAAAGAATGATAGCTGGAGAGATTCCAGAGAAATATCAATACATGGCCATTGAGTCCGTTAAACATATGTACATGGAGAAATGTCTTGATAACGATGCAGTGTCAATAGATAGGTCAGTATACAACGGATTATTGGATCAATTTAACAAACTAAGTATTTGGGGTATGGGTGATCCAAGAGAAGCGGAGAAATTTGATCTTTTGAAAGTGGTGACTTGTCATGCCATTATTACTAAAAATGAAGAACAATTAGCAGATATCCAAAGCTGTTATGTAGCAATGTACGATAATTGGAATTCATTTAGGCCAAATCAACTATATCAGTGGTATTCTCATTTAGCTCAAAATAAAACAATTCGAAAAGTAAATTGGGTTTTTAAACCCGAAGTAATTAGACGAAATTATGGATTCAATAAGCTAGATCGCTATTTGTATTTAGAGAAGCATATCATTAATGAAATGAGAAAAATATGTCCCGAAGTTTAACCGCTAAAGGAAAAATTGATTATTGATTAGGAGAAAAATTTTATAAGTAGGTGCGTACATGAAAAAAACCGATTGGGTTGGTCTAACAATTTTTCCACTGGGAATCTTGCTGTTTGTGCTTGCTATTTTTGGTGTATTGGATGTAACAAATGGGATGGGCTGGTTTTTGACTACATTAGGGGTTCTGTTCATTATTGCAGGGATACTGATCTCATCAAAACTTAGAGTTTTCTTCTGGAGCTTTATAGAAATTATTTTTTTGGGTCCATGGACTTAATTTAAATGAATACTAGATGTCATTCGCAGTATGAAGTTTACTAGCTCGAAATCAAAACTGTGATTTCTCCCGAAAAGTTTTCTGAATTGTATTCAGAAAAGCTAGGAAAGGAAGTAGAGTTTAGATGAGGAAAGGTGAGCTTAATTATCACCTTATTCACTGGTCTGTTATAAAGCGTTTTTCTTCAAATCCTGTATACAAATAATGTGCTTTCCTTTCTTGCATTTGCTTTGTTTTTTTTCAATAACATAATGGATTGGGCTTAAAAGTCCTGATTCTTAGCACCTTTCGCAACTGAAACTTCCAACTAGCTGTCATAATTTGCAGAAGCGACCACTGGGTATAGGTGCTGTAGAAATTGTAATAAGAAGCGAACTTTTGTAGGCAAAAATATTGGGTATAGGTTAAACGAAAACTATTAAGATAGGAAGTGGTATCTGACTATGCAACTTTTATTTTTTGTATTATTTTTTTGTTTCTAAGATTATTTACTAATATTGATTCTTTTTTTCTAACGATCGTTATGGCAATAATTGTTGGTTGTTATAAAGGGGTAAAATCTAAAGAATATGGTGATATTTTTAATCTATCAAATATTAAGAATACTTTAGGTAATAAGGCACATAAGATTGAACGTTTAAGCTCGTTTTTACTTTCTTATGTTGTCTTCTCAGATGATTTCTTTGATACAAGTAATTTGGGATTGTTTTTTTAAAATAAACTACTTTGGATTTTAGGGAGTATGCTAGCTTTTCGGTATCTAATTTATGGGATTATAAAGAATGAAAACTAATTAAAAATACAAGAAGAATAGTTACAAAAGCAAAAGATATATTTGGAAAGGGGTGTAGACTTGAAAGCAGATTCGAAAAAAAATCCAAAATTTATAATTAATTTCGTAATTGCGTTGACTTACTTCGTTGCCACAGTATTTATTATTGTGCTTTATGCTATAAATGGTGATCTTTCTGAGGTGTATTATGCTTTCATTCCTTTGGCTATTACCGCAATTGCTTGTGTTGTAATGAATAAGACTGGTGAAAATGAAAAGGACTAATCACGGATTGCATCAAATCGATAGCTCGTTCTTACTCGATTCGAACGTGGTAAAAGGTGGAGTTAATTTTGAAATCTAGCGAGGCTTTAATAATTGGTGTTTTTGCTATGTGCACTAGTTTGTTACTTGATTTGTTGGGTATTCAAGATTTTTTCGAAAGTAAATTTGTTTATGCTTTGATATTTGGTCTGATAATGGGAATTACTGCTTTTTTCATAAAGAAAATGAGTATCAGATTTAAAAAAAGTGATTCAATAGAATAGAATCAAAGTCTCAGATAAAGATTTCTACTACACATGCATCTCAATCTAGAGATTGATGGAACTAAAAATCTGTTTGTAGTTAAGATACCGCAAAGTGCATTTTGCGTGCCTAAATGAAAAACGGCTGGGCATTCACAGATTTTCATCTGTAATTGCCACAGTCGCTAGCTGATCAGAATTTTTCAAAGAATGTTGTTGCTGTAAGCTCAAGGCGATCCTTGGGTTTCGGTTTCGCATCGTCACTTGCATAACCAATCACAAGAATATTGATAATCTCGAACTGCTCAGGAATTGCAAATTCTTTTCGAATGATTGCTGGATCAAACCAAGTAAGCCAACAAGTACCTAATCCTAAATTGGTTGCTTGTAGCATCATATGATCTGTAACAATTGTGGCATCAATTTGTGTTGTAATGAGTCCGTCCTGTGGTCTTTTCCAAGCTATGCCTGTTTCTGCACAAACGATGATAGCTAGCGGTGCATCATGTGACCTTGTGCCTAATGAGAGCTTACGCAAGCCATCCTTCGCTCTCGATAATTAACAAGCGCTGAGGCTGACGATTGGCAGCAGTTGGTGCAATTCGGGCAGCTTCAATAATTTGATCGAGTTTATCTTTCTCAACTCGGTCTTTTTTGTAGCTTCGAACGGAGTATCTGTCTTGAATAATCTTGTTGAAATCCATGGTTTCCATCTCCTAGCAAGTTATAAGACTATTATAAAATGTAGTGCGTTTAATAGCAATAATACTCAAAAAAGTGCTATAGTATCAAAAAAGAACATATCAATATTGTTGGCTTGACAGGCAAAATCAACTGATAATTGTGCGTTGAAATTAGCAATAGAATTAATAGTTGGTAAATGAAATCTAATAATTCGCAGGCACTTTTCTCATGGGAACATGCGGTCTAGCATGTACTGTTTCCAGAATTGTTGTGCTATTGCTTAGGTAATTAGCGCTACGAGAAGCAAAATGTAGCGGATGTTAAGTAGTAATTTTAGATAACGAAAGGTACGAGGTGCATAATGAAAAAGGTTTACATCATATCGACCCTAGTCGCATTGCTTGGGTTATCTTTTCTTGGATATAAGTTGGAACTGTTTGGTTCAACAATGAAATATGTATCTCAGAACAAGAACGGTGTGCATATTGAGGAAAAAATGATAAACGTGGATGGTCAAACGATTTATTTTAAAAGAATTGGTGATAAGGATAAGCCGCCATTACTGATGTTGCATGGATACGGTGGTTCTTCGGATGGGTTTAGTGCTGTATTTCTTGGGCTATCGGAAAGATTTTCGATCATTGCAGTCGATATGGTTAGCTTTGGGAGGTCATCGAAACCAGC
Organism: Caryophanales bacterium; assembly: GCA_031554275.1. Taxonomy (GTDB): domain Bacteria; phylum Bacillota; class Bacilli; order JARBTR01; family JARBTR01; genus JAVBKB01. The sequence continues at coordinate 3,659 of JAVBKB010000173.1, forward strand.
AGAGCGCTTATCATCACAAGATCAGGCGAGTATGTATAACAAAATCATGGAGAAATTAGGTTACGATCAGTTCTCCGTATTGGGTCATTCAATGGGTGGTCGAACCGCGCTATTTATGAGCTACCTCTATCCAGAGCGGATTTCAAATTTGATCTTGGTTGATTCGGGTGGTGTTGAGAGTTTGACCCTTGAAGCGGGTGGGTTACCCCCGCAAGTGAATGATTCCTTGGATGATACTTCTGAGGTAATGGATTTCGACGAAAGTGCAGTGATCAATCCTAAAGCATCGGAAACCAATGATAGTGGTCAGAACAGAAGCCGCCAAGCCGTTATACCTATTCCTGTTACTGCAATCAAAGCAAATGTATTGATCATATGGGGACGAGATGACGGAGCTTTCCCTTGGCAAAACGGAGAGAAAATGAACGAGATGATTCCAAACAGTGAGTTTCATGTTATCGAAAACGGCGTTCATGCTCCATTTCGAGAGCATGCCGAGGAATTTAACGGCTATATCAATAATTTCATGGAAACACATTTGAATTAGTGCTTTGCTGAATTGGAATCTTTAGAGGTAGGTGGTTCATATGCAATGTGCTTGCTGCGGAGCAGAGACGGAGAACGAAGAATATGATTTTTGCCCATTTTGCAACGCTCAACTATTTCAAGCGACCCCAGAAACACCAGAGCCAAAACTCAAGATTCATTGGTGGAAATGGATTCTTGGATTTATTGCCCTCTGCTGTGTCTACATCCTTTTTCAAATTGGACGAGATTACTATGATGAGTATATTTATCAGCAATCAATTGATGAGCTTCATACAAGTAAGATGACAATGTATAATGAACCACTGGAATCACTACAAGGTAGAAGTAATATCGACATTCAGCAATTCAATGAAGGGCTGCCGCTTACAGATGCTGAAACTCGTTACGCAGCGGATCGTACAAATGGAGAGCTTTGTGTATGGTTCAATGTTCAAGCAGCATCATTGAATCAAAGGGATATGCAACAAGCACTATTCTACGATGCAGCAGCAAATTTTATCGTTGATCCTGCCCTCAATGAAATTGATTTTGTTTTTAATGATCAGAAAATAGAAATATCAAAAGGAAAAATGTTAAATAAGATTAGGCTGAGCACTTTTCAAGGATTGACCCAAAGGGATTTTGAAAAATATGTTTTAGTGAAGCTACTTAATGATGACTTTCTTTCGGGCTACCTCAAGATGGATCAAAGTGGCTTAGATGATATCGCCAATTTAGAGTCGCGTGCAGAAGCAATAATGTTTCTAAGAGAGAAGTTACAAGTTGGATCTGTTGAAATTTCACAGTTGAGAGTGAGCTCACTAATACCTGTTCTGGTTGAAATGAAGAAAATATACGATCGATATCCGATTCTTTACGGCGAGGTCCAATATTTTGGGCAAGAAAATGAGAAAGAAGTCACGATGTCAACAACCTGCTATTCAATAGGCGGTGCAGCTAGTGTTCGTTGTGAAATTCAGACTTTTTCAAAAGATATTACGACGCTAAGAAACGATCACGAGCTATCAAATAGACAAGCAATGCGTAAAGCTTTTTCAAGCAATAAATGGGAGGATTGTGGTGTTCACGAATTGGGGCATGTGCTTTTGGGGGTAGCGGTTCGAAACCAGTATGCTGATTTAGATCTGGCCAAGAAGGATTACTTTGAGAATACTTCTGCAACAGCACTTGTCGAGAGGGCCTATGAGAAAGCGAAACCAAAGCTTGCACAAGGAACCAGTATGAACGAAGCCATTCGGGATATCTCAGTTTATGCATTCTATGGAAAGTATCAAAAAGAACATTTGTATGATAATGAAGCCCCTGTTACTGTAAATGAAGCGGCTGGCTTGTATCATGAAACAATCGCAGAGGCCTTTGCGGACGTGATGACGAATGGAAAACAGGCAAATCAGATGAGCATATGCATTGTTGATGAGCTCAATCTATTGCTGCCAAAGTGATCACAAAGCCAAAATCAGCGCTCAAAAAAACGTTATATTGCCATGGGGCAGTATAACGTTTTTCAGGTTATCACTTCAAAGCCGCTTCTTTCATGTTTTCCTCTGCTTGCGTCAGCATCAATTTAATTCGATTGAGCTGATTTACTTCAGATGCACCAGCATCATAATCAACTGCTACAACATTTGACTGAGGGTAATGGCGCTTCAACTCCTGGATCACACCTTTACCAGTGATATGGTTTGGCAGGCAGCCGAAGGGTTGTAGACAAACAATGTTAGGTGCTCCACAGTGAATTAATTCAATCATTTCACCAGTTAGGAACCAGCCTTCACCAGTCTGGTTGCACAGTGAAACAATAGGTTCCGCAAGTGTTGCCAGTTCAGTGATTGATTTTGGTATATCAAACCGATTACTCTTTCGCAAAGCCTTTTTCAAAGGTGCACGATAATAATTGATCATCTTAATCCCTAGATCAGCATAGAACTTTGCTTTGCGTGTTCCACCAAGATACTTCAGTCTTGTTGTATGGTCATAGAAGCCATACAAGATGAAGTCAGTTAAATCCGGCACAATAACCTCTGCACCTAAACCCTCCAATAGATTGACGATGTCATTATTGGCAGTAGGGTGGTACTTTACGAGAATTTCGCCTACGATCCCCACTCGCGGTTTCACAATATCAAGCAATTCAAGTTGCTCGAAATCTTCAACAATTCCTGCAATAATTTTTTTATAAGTGGAGCGATCACCAACACGAATGGCTTCTTTACACTTCGCATTCCACTTCTCATAAAGGGCATTAGCACTGCCAGCTACCGCTTCGTACGGGCGCGTACGGTACAGCACACGCATGAATAAATCACCATATGTTAACGCTTGGAAACTCTTATTCAAGAGCGTTTTAGTAAAAGTGAAACCAGGGTTCTTCTCCAGGCCTTGTGCTGATAATGAAATAGCAGGCACATGACCAAATCCCGCACGCTCTAACGCTTTGCGGATGTAACTCATATAGTTTGAACCACGGCAGCCGCCACCAGTTTGGGTGATAATTACAGAAACATTGTCAGTATCATACTCACCCGATTGCAGCGCCTTCAATATCTGCCCAACCACAATGAATGAGGGGAAGCAGGCATCATTATGAACATATTTGAGTCCAGTATCAATCGCACTTCGATCCATATCAGGCATGACTGCGATCCGATATCCACTCTCGATAAACGCTTCCTTCAGAATATCCAAGTGAACAGGCGAAAGTTGTGGACAAAGAATCGTGTGCTCTTCTTTCATCTTCTCTGTAAAAATAACGCGTTCTTTCTGTTTTGTTGGTGCTTCCTTCATTTTCACATGATGTGCTTTTCGCTCTTTCACAGCTGAGAACAGTGAACGAATGCGAATACGAGCAGCGCCCAGATTGTTAACTTCATCAATTTTGATACAAGTATATAGCTTACCTGTTTGATCAAGAATCTCACTTGCCTCATCGCTAGTGATAGAGTCTAAGCCACAACCAAACGAATTTAATTGCACATACTCTAGATTTTTCTGCGTGCGAACAAAGCTAGCTGCCTTATACAGACGTGAATGATATGCCCATTGATCAATTACCATTAGGGGTCGAATCACTTCACCAAGATGAGCAACACTGTCTTCAGATAGCACTGCCACATCATATCCAGTGATCAACTCTGGAATGCCATGATTAATCTCAGGATCAATGTGATAAGGACGACCTGCTAAGACTATTCCTGGGATATTATTTTCCTCAATGTAGGCAAGGGTTTCTTCACCCTTCGCTCGAATGTCTGCTTTGCACTTCTCATATTCAGTGAAAGCACTTTCAATAGCAGCTGTCACTTCAGCTTTAGGAATATTAAATGCTTTCATCTCTTGCACCAATCGTTTGATAAAAGCAGGACGATTTTCTAGACTGAAGAACGGATTCTTAAACAAGACTTCTTTTTCACGGAGATCCTCAGTATTATTACGAATGTTTTCTGTATAAGAAGCGACAACTGGACAGTTGTAACAGTCATCTGCCTCAGGAATTTCCTTTTCCTCACTTGTGATACTCGGATACCATATAGTCTTGATGCCTTTATTAATCAAGTATTGCACATGCCCATGAGCAATCTTCGCTGGGTAGCAAACAGATTCACTTGGAATAGATTCAATGCCTAAATCATAGATTCGGCGCGTTGACTTTGGAGACAGTTCAACTCGGAAACCAAGCTCCTTAAAGAAGGTTGCCCACAAAGGGTAGTTTTCATAGATGTTCAGTACCCGTGGGATACCAATCACACCTCGTTTTGCTTCTTCAAGCGAAAGAGGTTCATAATCGAAGATCCGATTAAGCTTATACTCATAAAGATTTGGTACTTGTGTCTTCTTGACAACACCAGCACCACGTTCGCACCGATTACCCGAAACAAATTTACGACCACCCGAGAAGTGATTAATCGTGAGCAAGCAGTTATTATTACAAAGCTTGCATCTACCTAACTTATGTGTGATTTCTAAGCTATTTATCCCAGCCTGGTCAAGCAGTGTAGTTTGATAACCGTCTTCATATTGGTTTAAAGCAATAATTGCAGCACCAAAGGCACCCATAATCCCAGCAATATCTGGACGAACTACTTCGCGCTCGGAAACCATTTCAAATGCTCGAAGCACAGAGTCATTGTAGAAAGTCCCACCTTGAACAACGACTTTGTTACCAATATCTTTTGGGTCAGTAAGCTTGATAACCTTTTGCAAAGCATTTTTGATAACTGAATACGAAAGTCCTGCTGAAATATCTGCAACAGCAGCGCCTTCTTTCTGCGCCTGCTTCACTCGCGAGTTCATAAATACGGTACATCTTGATCCTAGATCAATTGGATTCTCTGAGAAAAGGGCAATTCTAGCAAAATCGACAACAGAATGGTTTAGACTTTTGGCAAAGGTTTCAATGAAGGAACCGCATCCCGCTGAACAGGCCTCATTGAGCAAAATGGTATTGATAGCACCATCTTTAATACGCAGGCACTTCATGTCTTGCCCACCAATATCTAAGATGAAATCCACCTCTGGTTCAAAAAAGCTAGCACCTTTATAATGAGCAACTGTTTCTATTTCGCCAATATCTATTCGGAGTGCTGCTTGCACAAGACTCTCTCCATAGCCAGTTACACAACTATTACGAATGGTAGCAGTGGGTGGTAGCAAATCATAGATCTCATTCAGAGCTTGAATGGTTGTTTGTATCGGGTTACCACCATTGCTAGAATAATAGGAATGAAGTAATTCGCCACAATCTGAGATGACTGCAAGCTTCGTTGTTGTCGAGCCAGCATCAATCCCCAAGAAAACATCGCCACAATAAGTCGCAAGGTCTCTTTTGACTACCTTTGCTTTGGCATGCCGATCAAGGAAGATCTGATAGTCATCTTCACTTTTGAAAAGATTAGCCATTCTGGCAATTTCGAAATCGATTTCCTTATTGTTCGTTAAATTATTTAAAATGGTGGTGAACATTATTTCAGAATTTTGATCTGCTTGTAGCGCAGAGCCAAGAGCAGCAAATAAATGTGAATTTTCAGGAACAATTATATTTTCGTTCTGTAAGCTCAAGGAGTCTACAAATCTTTCTTTTAATTCTGATAGGAAGTGGAGTGGTCCCCCTAAGAAACAGATATTTCCGCGAATAGGTTTGCCACATGCCAGGCCACCAATGGTTTGACTGACGACAGCCTGAAAGATACTTGCTGCCAAATCTTCATGATTGGCTCCTTCATTAATGAGTGGTTGGATGTCCGTTTTCGCAAATACCCCACAACGAGCAGCAATCGGATAAATGATCTGGTGATTCTTAGCAAGGTCGTTCAACCCTTTGGCATCAGTTTGCAAGAGCGCTGCCATTTGGTCTATGAAAGCCCCTGTGCCACCAGCACAAATTCCGTTCATCCGTTGTTCTAGGCCACCTTTGAGATAAATAATCTTGGCATCCTCACCACCAATTTCAATGGCTACATCTGTTAAGCTAGCAAACTCCCTGAGCGCTTTGGTCACAGCAATTACTTCTTGTAAATGTGGAACCTGCATGATTTTGGCCAGCGTTAATCCACCTGAACCAGTTAACATCGCATGGACAGGGAGATCACCTATTTGTTTGTAGCACAAATTCAGCTCATCATACAACGTCTCTTTGATATTTGAAAAATGCCTTGTGTAGTTTTGATAAATTACGTTTTTTTCTTGATCAATTACTACTAGCTTTATGGTAGTAGATCCAATATCGACACCTAATCTTAGAATAGCAACCTACCTCTTTCTAACGTTTTTGTTTGAGCGCCCAAATGGGGCAAGTTGTTTGTAATTATTATAATATAAAAGCAGGTAGAAAAGTACGTTAAATGTATAATTTAATCTGGCTATCTTGTGAGAAACTAACATACTAAGTTCGACCTTTAATGCAACGAAAAAATAGGATTTTCCGTATTAAAGCTCAAAACAGCCAGTATCTCCAGACTTGTTTCTTGTTTAATATCTGAAATAAAATAGGAATCAAAAACTTTTTGTTATGAATACTTATTGTATACTATAATGGTGGTGTGTTCTATGTAGTTTATATGAAGAATTGAATTCTTGTTATCGATGTGATAAATGAGAATGTACTTTGGAGGAGTATTTGAATGTTTATTATTTTTGCAATATTGGCATTAGCCATAGTGCTGCTTGTACATTATTATGTTGGCAGAAGAATCTATCAGGGATTGCGACAGTGGTTTCCGAATTTCAAGAAAGTCCTATTTTGGCCGATTTTTTGGTTAGTAGTTTGTAGTATCATCATTGCCTATGCGATACCAACTTATTTCTTTACAAAACCAATTGCGATAATTGCTAACTACTGGCTAGGCATATTTTTCTACACATTACTCTTTCTCGTTATTCTAGAAATTGTGCGAATATTAAGTTGGGTGCGAATCATTCCAGCAAAGTTCTTGCGATCTTCTCAAGTCAGAAAGATGACGGCATTAGTGATTTTGATCCTGGTAATCGGGATTGTGATTTATGGGCGTATTCATGCAGGGCAAATACAGCTTGCTAAATACGATGTCAAGATTAATAAACCAGCTGGGGAACTTCAATCACTCAAAATAGTGCTGGTATCAGATCTACATCTTGGCTATGAACATGGTAAAAAGGATGTAGAAGAGATGGTTACTCGTATCAACACCTTAGAACCCGATATCGTTTGCATTGCTGGCGATTTAGTAGATGGAAATGCGGAAGCGGTTTCAGATCGAGCAGAAACGGCTGCTCTGTTCAAAGATATTAAAAGTGAATACGGCGTCTACGCTTGTCTAGGCAACCATGATGCTGGTGGTACTTATGCAGAAATGGAGCAATTCTTTCAAGATACGGGGATACTCTTTCTCGATGACGAAGCCCTTACAATCAATAATAGCTTTACACTTGCGGGTATGAAGGATTCTGGTCCGATCGGGGATCAAGGTGAGAAAAGGAAAACAACGGCTTCTGTGCTGAAAAATGTCGACAAGTCAAAACCAGTTATTCTCTTAGATCATCGTCCATCTAATCTGGATGAAGCACTACAAGCAGGAGCAGACTTGATGCTTTCGGGGCATACACATCATGGGCAGGTATTTCCAGGACAACTTGTAACGAATATGAATTTCGAAGTGGATTATGGTTATTTGAAAAAGGATTCCTTACAGACAATTGTATCATCTGGAATTGGTACTTGGGGACCACCACTACGAATAGGTAGTGATTCGGAAATTGTTCTCATAGAAGTTCAGTTTCAGTAAGAAGATGGTATCGATTTTCAGTTTCAGTTAAACTTTAATAGTGGGGTGGGTTGACCTTTGTCAAACCTACAAATCCCATTAGATAGTTCTTTATGAGGGTAAACTAACTCTGCTTATATTTCCATCTCAATCCAAAACCAACAAATATAATAACGAGCAATGCGAATCCAACAATCAGAAGAAAGTTGGATTCGCTTTTCATTTTTTCGAAAGATGAATTCGGTAGCAATTCCACTGTTTGAAAGGCAGCCAAGTCTTCATCAGCATCTGACAAGAGACTTGTCCGTGTGCAAATGTTCGTTTCCATCTTATCTTGAAGAGTATAGACAAGGTATTCTTTACCCAGTTCGAAATTGTAGCCACATGAGGCTTCGTCTGATGAAGTTGTTACATGAACTTCTGTTGTAGAAATTCCTTTCCAAGCGCTGGAAACAGTAAGGGTTACTGTTTCATTGTTCCCGAAAAGCTCTCTGTCAATATCCGTGACTTTTCCCACAAAAACAGCCTTAGAAACTTCTAATGACTCAAGAGGAGGCGCTGGCTCGCTACAACTACAAGCGTATCCCTTCGAGATAGAGCAAATCAAAACTAGACAGATGAATGCGAGTAATGAGCAGAGAATCTTCTTCAAATCTTCCACTTCCTTTTGATCTTTACGCAAACCTCAAAAATCAATAGTTATTCCAATTTTGATAAAGCACATCCAAAATTATCCGATACTCTTTAATAGCATCTTCTTGATAGTAGGAGTCAACTATATCTTGGGGTAAATCTCCTGCGATTCTTTTGGTTAGGATTTTCATATTCTTATCAAATTTTATATCGGCACCTCCCGTATCATTCCCAATATAAATCCATAGAAGGTCAAAATTTTCCTCTTGGGAAAAACTGTTCGATTCATCCTGATAGAAGTATCCATACGTTCTTGTGCCTTTTTCTATAGCTATACCTGCTATTCTCGAGGATCTATCATGGTTTGAGTAAGCAATATTGTTATCACTCAGAATTCTACAAATCTTTTCATCGGGACTAGCGCAATTATAAAATAATGCTTTTGTCTGAGCCACTAAGTTTTCGTTATTTTTGTGTAATCTATAAAAATCATTTTGTCGATAAATATAAACGGTTTTTGTAATATATCCAAAAATGATAACGCATATTATGAGAATTGCGATTTTCTTCCACGTTTTCATCGATTGTTCTCCTCATTTAGCAAAGCGAAAAGTAAGGACAGATTCATCTTCCAGATCTCCATAAAACACTAATAATTCCACAACCGGATTTTTCTTATACCCTTATTTATGCAACAAGATCATTTGAATGACCAATCAAGGCGGAAATCCCATCTGAAAAGAAAATAATTTCCATTCAAGCTTGGCAACAATTATTTGAAAAGTCAATCATTAATTTCTGATGGCATTAGATTTTGATTGAAAGTCAAGTTGGTTGTTATCCCATATCGGATAGATCTTGGGCTTGCTTATTATTTGTGTTTGGGATTTCTTATATTTTTTACAAAAGCAATTTGATATAATTTTTACAATAAAGAAGAAAGTTGTGATGTTTTGTCTGAGAAATTAACGGATGAGTTGTTGAAGGAATTGATTTTCTCTAATCAGCTTGAGGATTTTTTGGATCAGGAGCTTAAAGAGTATGAATCAGTGTCCGACTATTTAAACCGTAAGTTGCTGGAGAAACAGCTACGCAAAAGTGAAGTTGTGAGAAAATCGGGTTTAAATCATACGCATGCCTACCAGGTATTTAGTGGTGATAGAAAGGCGTCAAGAAATAAACTACTTCAGTTAGCATTTGTCATGGATTTGAATTTGAAAGAGACGCAACGTTTATTAAAAAATGGCGGAATGAATGAGTTGTATTGCAAGGTCAAGCGCGATGCGATCATCATCCATTGCCTAATTAATAAGCTCCCTGTGACTGAAGCGGATGACGTTTTGGATCAATTAGGTGAACCACCTTTATCTGAAAAATGACGTTGTTAATCCAGCTTATTAGCTTGCGGCTGAAGCTTTTGTTGTTTAGCTTTGATAAGATTTAGTTAATCCTAATTGTCGTTCAAAACAACGACAATTAGGATAAGTCTAAAGTTAGGTAGTGTTATGAAAACGTTACAAGAAAAACTCGATAATATTAAGAAGGATGACAAATACCAGACAATTATCACACTGAAGCAGGGTTCTTTGGGTTGCACCGAAAAGGTCCAGTCTGTGGACGGAGTATTCATTCGGAAAACCTATCCTTATGATTCAGAACTAGCTGAGAACGAACTAGCAATACTGTCACAATTGGATCATCCAGCTATTCCGAAAATTGTAGAGTGCTATAAACTAAGTGGAACTACAGTCATCATCGAGGAGTACATAGTCGGAGATAGTTTAGCGAAAAAGATTACTGAAAACGGGAAATTGAGCATTGAACAAACTATCATTATTATTCAGAAGTTATGTGATGTTGTCCATTATCTTCATACTAGAGCAGTGCCGATCATACATCGAGATATTAAGCCTGACAATATTATTTGTACAAATAATGGAGAAATCAAACTCATTGATTTCGGTATTTCTAGAAATTATAAAACAGGTCATACAAAGGATACTGTTTACTTTGGAACGGTTGGATATGTTCCTCCCGAACAATTCGGGTTCGGACAAACAGATATTAGAGCAGACATCTATGCAATCGGAATGACCATGCTTCATATGTTAACTGGAGTTGTACCCGATCGTGGGACACAATTGTCAAACAATGAATCGATCCCTGCGGAGTTGTTCACTATCCTTCGACAGGCAACAGAATTTGACCCTAAAAACCGCTTTAAATCAGTTACTGCATTTCGAAATGCAATTGTTAATGCTCGAATCGAAGCACATCCTAATGAAACAAAGATAACTCAAAGAAAAGTTAGCAGTGCTGTACCAAACATTCAGCAGGCGAAGGCAGAGGTAGGAAAGCAGCCAGAACAAGGTATCAGAAAACAACCAGAACAAGATATCCGAAAGCAGGCACAAGCCAAAAATGCGATTTTCCCACGGCATTGTGGTTTTTCCGCTCGGACAAAGAAATTTCTCTTACCTGTTCATATATTGTTGATATTAACGTTTATCACAGTACCATTGAGAGATATCTTTGCACCTGTTAGTGATAATCGCTTGGACAATGTGTTAACTTTTCTCACTGATTTTTTCATGTTTTCGTTGATGGTCGCGCCAACTTATATTGCGGTTTTTAACTTTTTTAATATAAATGAAAGAATTAAATATTTGCATAAACATCGACTCGCAAAGAAAATTCTGATTTGCTTTGTGATTTTTGTTATTGGAGGACTTATCACATCATATTTAAATCAATTTCACACACCTGAATACTTGGAGAGATTCCCAACCTCTTAGCTGGTAGCTAAGGATTTCATAGACCTCTAATGGTAACATGATGAAGCTATGAAACTACGTAAAGGGGGGAAGTTATGAAGAACAAAAGTAAGTTGCTTTTGATTGCAGGAATACTTGGAGCTTTGTATGCAATTTATATGATTAAATATTTTCTTGGTATCAATTCCGATACAAAAGATGACGCTGAAGCGGTGGGCGCTGGACTGGCAACAGCACTTGTGATGCCACATATGCTTGGTACAACTATCTCTGCTATCCTCAATTTGATCGCTTGGGGAACCAGTTCTAGAGGGTTAGCGCTTACGGCTGCCATTTTCTATTGCGTGAGTGCAATTTTGTTCCCATTGTATGGGTGGATACTCATTCCGATGATTGCACTTTGTTTTATGGGATATTCAAAGCTAAAGAAACTTGTTTAATGACAAATTGAAAAACCGAGCGGGGGGGCTCGGTTTTTCTGTAGGAGTGTAGATCTATTTTTAAAATGGGGTTTGCCCCATTGCGGAATAGTAGAATAATGCACGGCCGATAATTTCGCCGATAATTACTGCTAACAAAGCACATGCAACAATTCCAAAGTTGACTTTCTTTGTGAAGTAGAGTGCTACTGCTGCGATAACTGGGAGTATTAGTCCAACACCAAGTCTGATGTAGAACCAAACTGAACTAAATGTTGCTACTACGGCATCTGATTGTTCTACTGAGGCACCATATGTGCTTGCAAAGCTTGCCATTACTGCGATAATTGCGATTACTGCAATGATCGTGATGATTGCGAAGAATTTTTTTGCGCGTACTGCACTTTCATTCTCGTAGCTATACAATAGAAATGATAGAATCACAGCGCCGATCAAGACTGCAGTCAATAAGAATGCAGCAGTTGTTTGCCAAGAATCCCATGATGGTTTCGATGGTAATGCATATGCTCTACTTGAAATTGTTACTGCTGCAATACCACAAATACTGAGGACTAATCCGACTACTTTACGTAAAGCGCCATTTGGTGATTTCCACCATAAGAAGCTATAAAATAGAGCGATTATACCTACTACAAACATTGCAAGAATCTCTAAGCTTAGTGTTGAAGTGCCGAGGTTCATGAATGATTTAAACGCATGCAATGGTTTTCCGAGGTGGAACAGTGAAAAGATGACACTGATTGCCACTAAGAATACAACTGAAATACCTGCAAATCGAAATCGTTTAGAGCTTCCTTCTTTCACGGCTGCAGGGAAAACATAGTCTTGAATGGTTAGCATCAAAACCAATCCAACAGCTACTTGACTAAACACTGTAAATAATACTAAAGGTAATTGCACTGATTCCATTTGATATTCACTCCTTCCTAAACTGTTTTTTCACCAGGGTTGATTATAATAGATGGGTTTGTGATGGATGCCTTCGGCATTCCTGCAAACTCTTGTACACCAACATACTTCGATCTTAATTCCTCAAGTTCGCCTGCGACTAGTGCGCCAGCAGGGCATTGTTGTACACACATTGGTAATTCTCCATTTTCATAACGGTCAACACAATAATTACATTTGCTTGTTCTGCCTTCTTCGGAATCGTATTGCGGTGCATTGTATGGACATGCCATAATACACATTTTGCAACCGATACACTTATCATGATCCTGCTTTACAATTCCACTGTCGAGCTTTGTATATGCTCCAGTTGGGCAAGCTTCTAGACAAGCTGGTTTTTCACAATGGTTACAGCTCATAGATAGGAAACGCATTGAAACAGGATTCTCTGTGTTGAAATTTCGTACTCTACGATAACTGACCTCTGAAGGCGTTTTGTTGAACATTTTGCAAGAGATAACACAAGTTTTACAACCATAACATTTAGTCATATCAATATAAAACGCAACTTGTTTTGCCATGGATTATCCCTCCTTCTTAATCTCAACGAGGGTATTGTTACAAGAGTGACCACCGCTGAGGATTTCGACATGGTCGTTGGTCACATGGCTACTACTACCACCTAATTGTTCCCACCAACCGTTTTCGATTGCAATTACCCCTGGTTTGATATGTGCCAAAATTTCTGCAACGCAACTATGCTCGCCGCGATCGTTAAAGACAATAACCTTATCACCAGTTTTGATATTACGAGATTTTGCATCATCTGGATGCATTAACACATGTGCTTTGTCGCCATTTGCTTCAACAATCCATGGTAATGAACTGAAAGTTGAGTGAATACCACGAGTAAGCTTTCTTTGTACAGCCATCAATGGATATTTACCTGCTAAATCGGGACTTCCTTTCAGTGACTCCTTCGGACGCATATAAGTAACAACAGGATTATGCTTCTTATCCGCCCAAGCTGGCATAAACAGCTCAGCACGCTTTGTTTTTGTTTTAAAATTACCATCTTTATAAGGAATAAATGGATCTGGAGCTGGTCGAACAGGGGCTTTCTTCAATTGATCCAATGTAATATCGGTATCCTTCAAGCACTCTGCCATTAGTTCGTCAGGTGATTTATCGAATTTATCACCAAATCCCATCCGTTTTGCTAGCTCAGTGAAGATCCACAAATCAGATTTCGCTTCACCAGGCGGCTCAACTGCTTTCTCCATATATTGCACGAATCTGTTACGAACACTTGCTAACAAATTCTCGTTTTCAAAGATGGTTGTACATGGTAAGACGAGATCAGCATACAAAGCTGTTGAGGTCATTAAGCTTTCAATAACAACGACGAATGGTATCTTCTCAAGCGCCTTCTTCACAGCATTTGTATTCGGGAATTGAGTCACCATACTTGTTGTCATTGTCATGAAGAAACCTATTTTGCCTGGTTTCTCTTCCAAGATGTACTCACCAAATTTAGGTGCAGGAATTTGATCGAACTTAGGTGTATCTGGAATTGGAATCGGGTTATTTACTTTAATCGTATTTCCAAGACCTCCAGCATCACAAACACCTGCGCCAGCTTTTCCAACATTACCTGTGAAAACAGATAGATAGATATGAGCACCAGTTGCATAAGAACCATACTCAGTTCGTTGGAATCCACCCATGTTCTGAATAATCATAGCTGGTTTAATGGTTGCGTATTCATGTGCAAGTCTGATAACAGTGCCAGCTGGGACATCTGTCTCTTCTTCTACTTTCTCAGGTGTCCAATCCATTGTTTCTTTGTAGATTAAGTCATAAACGGTTGAATATTGATCGGCGATTGGAAGTCCTACAGTTGAAAGTGCAGGAACGATACCTGCTTGATCTTGATTGACAATTGCGTTTGTAACTGTGTCAAACACTTTATAAGCTGTGTCAGAACCTTCATCTTTTAATTGTTTGCCTGATGTTTTGTCAACCAAGTAGGGAACGCTACTATGTTTCAATAGGAAATCTAAATCGTATAGTTTTTCTTCAATAATGATCTTCAACATACCAAGGCAAAGTGCTGTATCAGTTCCAGGAATAATAGGTACCCATTCCTGAGATTTAGCGGCAGTTTCACTATAGCGTGGATCAATTGTTGTCATCTTTGCCCCTTTGCCAATCGCTTCATAATACCAAGGCATATATGATTGCATGGTGACGGCAGGGTTTGTACCCCAAACCAAGATGTACTTACTATCCTTGATGGTATCGCGCATATCCTCTGTACGTGTGCCATACATTGGTACCATTGTGCCACTGACAGCTTGGCAGCAAAGTGAACCTACAACTGGTGTACTTCCACCAAGGTATGCAAAGAATGCATTTCCAACTGGATTTGTTAGCTGTGCGAAGTTACCAGAACCAGTTCTAAGTGCAAGACCTTTGTTTCCTAGCTCTTTAATTGTTGCGTTAATCTTTTCTACAATAAGGTCTAGTGCTTCGTCCCAACTGATTTCTTTGAACTTGCCTTCGCCTTTCTTACCTTCTCTAAGCATTGGTTTTTTCAAACGGTCGGGGTGATTTGCCCATTGAACACGGCTGTATCCGCGTAAGCATCCCTTTGTCGGTTCGCACTCACTTGTATCAATATGGACAAGCTTGTCGTCAATGACGTAACCAGTTAGATTGTGATGGAGGCATTCCATTGTGCAAGAAGATGTGAAAGTCTTTGCATTAGATAAATCTACTGCTGCCTGAGTTGGCTTTCCATCTGACAATGTAGCTACAACGCCTACACCAGCTGTTGCAGCAATTCCCGCAACTGTACCAGATGCTTTGAGAAAAGTACGTCGAGACATTTGGGTCCCGGAATCTAAATTCATTTTCTCATTTGTCATTTGAGTTCCTCCTTAATCTTTTTTAAACTTTATAAAATGTTCCCTATCAAAAATTATAGTGAAATATCTCACATTTTGATATGTACGCCATATACAATAAACCCAAAGAAATTTTGTGCATGAGAACGAAACAAACCAATTTCGTCAAATTCGTGTCTAAACAAGGTAATTGAAAACCTGGCTTTGCGTCAGTAGAAAAATAACCATGGAATAGACGTGCCCAAACTCATAAAACAATAACTTCCCTGAAGACAGTTTCATCTATTTGACATTGTGTTGGGGGATTCCCAATGTTAAAATGTTAATAAACTCACATTTTGAAAGGGTGAGAGATGAATGAGTGACTCAATTGAAACACCAGCTTATATTCAATCTCTTATTAAAGCAGCTGAAACGGGTCTAGATGGTATTACTGCTAAATTAACGGAATTGTTAGATTTACAAGTGATTATTACAGACACGCAATTTCAGATTCATTCAACGACATTTATAAACAATCTTGAAATGGAAATCCTCACCATACAAGATTATGATACTTCATATAAAGCAAGTGATATTCTTGTAAAGGGCGTTCTACAGAAATGCCTCGTTAAAGTGCTTTCTAGTAAGAAAAATAAATTCGGATATCTATTTATATTTCTGAAAAAAGATTCGCAAATAGATGAAATTCATCATGTGATTGAGTTTGCGAGTTCACTCTGTGTCATCATTGCAAGAAACTCACAAAAAGTTGAGCAAGAGAAGTACAGTCTTAAAGAACCGTTTCTATTTAATTTGGTCTATGGTAACTTCAAAAATAAAGAAGACATCATTTCATATGGTGCTGTGTGGAATTGGGAATTTAATCAAAGTCACTGCATCATGAGGTTTTCACAAGTAGATTTTGATTTTTACACTTCTGATAGAAATATCCTCAATTCTTTTCAACTGATGGTAGGATTTGAACTAAAACAAAGAGATATTGAACCAATTATTCTTACAAAAAAAAATGAAGTGATCGTTGTACTACCAATCAACAAGGAAAATGGTTTTGAAGATATTAGTAAATTAAGATCATTTATTGCAAAGCTTATTCGTCACAAGGTATTTAATGGACAAATCGTTTGTGGTGTCGGAAAAATCTATCAAAATCCAACTGAATTATTTAGAAGCTACCAGGAAGCAAAGTGGGCTTTTGAATTGGGGCAGATCATTAAGGAAGAAGTTCCATTCTTTTCGGAGCTGGGAATTGAAAGAATTCTCTATAAACATGATTTGCAAGATCTGAAGGAATACTATTATCAAGTCCTTGGGAATCTAAGGGCGTTTGATGAAGAAAATGATCACAATCTAATCGAAGTGTTAATGCAGTTCGCAAAACATGACTTCAATTTAAAAGAAACCTCAGAAGCTATGTATATTCATCGGAATACTCTTCGATATAATATTAAAAAAATTGAAGAAGTTCTCGGCTATAAGTTAGAAGATATGAACAACAAGATTAATATTGTTCTAGCTTTGAAGATTAAACAATTGCACGAAAGAATATAGAAAGTTTACGTAATCTGGATTTGAGATTAATTCCACGCATTCGGCTAAGCTTCTTTGGATTCATATTCGCTAAATCACTCGATAAAAAAACAATCTTATATACACTAAATCACTCGATTAACAGACTACAAGTACAACGTGCTGTTGAAAGGCACGGCAAGTACGAATTCCTGTTGTATTTGTGTTATGGAAACTGCATTGAGGAAAATGAGACGAAAACCAGATTGCATAGCAGCAGACGGTCTACAAATAAATTTGGATTCCGTCAACAAAATGTGACGAAAACCGAATTGCATTGCAGAGTACGGTCTACAAATAAATTTGGATTCAATCAAGGGTAAGTCTGAGATTATTCAAAAGTTGGTGAAAAAAGATGAAAATATTTCGTAATGTGTGTCCAAGAGATTGTTTTGGTGGATGCAGCATGCTTTCCTATATTGAGAATGGGAAACTTTTCAAGGTGGGTGGCGATAGTAGTCATGGTTTCACGCAGGGGCATCTTTGTGCAAAGGGCTATTCTTATTCACAGTATGTAGACAACTCATTGAGACTGAAATATCCAATGAAGCAGTCGAAAAGAGGTTCAGGTGACTGGGAAAGAATTTCTTGGGATCAAGCGTTTGAGATTATTGCGAATAAAATATTAGAGCTAAATCATCGATACCAATCTAATTTGGCGATTGGGTATAATAAATTTTTCGGGAATACAGGTGTATTACATTTTGCTGTTGAGGGCATGTTCAGAAGCTTTGGACCGCATACCAAGGTTATCGGTGATCTATGTGCCGGATCAGGATTTCAAGCAATTGATGATGCAATGGGTGCTTTCATTAGACAAAACCCCGAAGAAATGGTGCATTCCAAGGTAATCATTGTGTGGGGTGCGAATCCTGCAGTCACGAATATTCATCAAATGAAATATGTATTTAAAGCAATCAAGAAAGGTAAATTGATTGTGATAGATCCAATATTTACGGAAACTGCCGCAAAAGCAGATACTTATATTCAAATTAAACCTGGAACGGATGCATTGTTAGCCCTTGGACTAGGCAAGATAATTGCTGCAAGGGGGTTCAAACCAGATCATCAGCAATTAAAGTTACAGGATTGGGAAGAGTTTAGGGATTTTCTAGAACATCAAGTGGATCTGCAATTTGTCAGTAAGATGACAGGCGTTGCAGTTGAAGTCATGTACTTGTTAGCAGATCTTTGCTCAGAAAAACCAATTGCGTTTTGGTTAGGAATTGGTTTGCAAAAGAACCGACAGGGGTACGATAGCGTTCGAAGTATCCTTTCACTATTGGCGATAATCAATGGATTAACAACCACAACAATTGGAACGGGACTTTTTTTTGCAAATATCATCCAGGATGTTCCGAACCAATTAGAAAATCTCAATGTGCAAAAGCATCCGCATATTCCCCATTCAAGAGCGGTTAGCTCCGCAAACTTTGTTCATGACGCTTTAGCATTGAAAGATCCACCATTAAAAATGCTATGGGTTGCTTCGAGAAATCCTATTTACACAGATCATCACTTAAGCGAATGGAAGCAACTTATTGATCAACTAGAGTTGATTGTAACGGTTGATCTCTTCCTTACAGAAACGGCACAGATTTCAGATATTGTATTGCCAGCTGCGAGTCATTTCGAAGAAGAGGATTTGCACACAAGTTTCTGGCACAGTTGGTTAATGCTGAATCAAAAAGCACTTCCGCAGTTCTTTGAATCGAAAAGCGATTTACAAATAACGCGTGAGTTAACAAAGAAGCTCAATGATCTCTCGCCAGGTTTTTCAGAATTTCCTTACGAGCGGGATGCATTAGACTGGATAGAAAACGAAATGACAGATTCAGTCAAAGCGACTTATCAAATAGAAGGCTATCAAGATCTTTTCGATGGGCCGAGACTAAGAAAGAAAACAGATAAGAATTATCAATTTTTCAATTTTATGAAGGTTGAGGAATTAAGCCGAATCTTCTCTGGAGTAGCAATCAGAGAAGCGGTGGATGCTAAAAGGTATCCATTTCAATTATTGACCCCAGCAGTGTTAATGAATATTCACTCACAGTTTCGTGATATTTCATGGTTAAACAGAGAAGAGAAGACCCCCATCATAGAAATGAATGAATCAGATGCCAAACAATTACAATTGGTTTCAGGTTCTCAAGTGGAGATTTATAATTCGAATGGCGCTGAGGTCGTCACGATTGAATCAAATCCTCAAGTGCAAAGAAACACAATAATTCTGATTCATGCGAGTGATCAAAAGCTAAACAACTTGATCGGGGAGTACCCACCAAGAGAAAATGATGAAACGTCTTCATTTGTAAATGACTGTTTTGTGGACATAAGGAGGGTTGGGCGATGGGATCACAGCTAGGTTTTATTTTCAATGCAAACGATTGTATTGGATGCAAGTCATGTGAGATCGCATGTAAAAATGAAAACCAACTTGAAGCGGAAGTCGATTGGCGACGAGTGACAATGCTTTCTGATAAATTTTTCATTTCTGTATCCTGTAATCACTGCGCAAGCCCAGAATGTTTTCGTGTATGCCCTGAGAATGCTTTTACAAAAAGAGCAGATGGCATTGTGTTAATAGACTCCAATTTGTGCTCAGCTTGTGGCAAGTGCAAAGAGGCATGTCCAATCGATGCGCCGCAATACAATATGCAAACCCATAAGTTTAATAAGTGCCAAATGTGTTATCAAAGGCAGGATCAAGGAAAACTGCCAGCCTGTGTGGAAGCTTGCACAACTGGTGCTTTGCGAACCGCTGATTTGGAAAGATCCTATCCTAACTTGGTGTCAACACTTAAAGGTTTTGAGAACATGGGGATCACGCAACCCTCTATTGCCTTCCAACCGATCAAGGGTGAAAAGCAAAGATATTTTATAAAGGAGTAGGAATTTTCTTTGAGGGAATCAGAACTAGAGACAAAAGTTCAACACTGACTGGATCTGTGATCGTTAGTAAGTCCAATACAAAAATGAGATATCGCCAATTATGTTCTGGCAATATCTCGTTTTTTTGGCTTAGTGATTTCTCGGTCTTTTTGAATGGCTGATTTTCGGTGACAATTGGAAACTATCTCGTTTTAGATTTGATTGTGCACTTTGGAATTTGATTATAATTGCAATACTATTTATCGATTTCCTAGACTACTGCATGCTTACCAAACTATCTTTCTAGTACAAATCTGTGGACATATATTTTAAGCCACAATCATTGATGCAAATCGCAATCTTCTTGCCTTTCTCTTTGCCTTGCAAGAGTTTAATGGCTGCCATTACATTCGCACCTGAAGAGAAGCCAGCAAAAATTCCTTCAACCTTCGCTAACTCTCTTGTCAAACGAATTGCCTCTTCATCTGTCACAGTTATACAACCATCAATTTTGGAGCGATCAACAATTGACATTTCCTTTGCATAACCGCCTCCTTGAATTCGATGTCCAGCACAATTTAGTTCTTCGCCATTGTAATAAGCAGCACCATCGGGTTCAACAAGGTAGCATTTAATATTCGGGTCAATGTTTTTAAAGGCATTCGAACATCCTGAAAATGTGCCACCTGTACCACCAAAGTCTGCAAACACTTCGATAGCACCGTCTGTTTGCTCCCAAATTTCCCTAACAATCGCCTCTTGAGAAAGGCTGTTGTCTTGGTTGTTGAATTGATTCATGTAACAGCCGCCAGTTTCCGCTACAATTCTTTCAGTCTCTATTTCTACTAATCTTAAATCTGCTCCCGAAACTTTTCCCTTCACTGAATCAGGTGCTTGTGGAACGAGAACAACTTCTCCGCCAAATGCCTTGATCATCTTCACTCGCTCAATTGAGTTGCCCGCAGACATTACACAGACAAAGCGATAACCCTTTGCTGCACAAACCAAAGCAATGGAAGTTCCGGTATTTCCGCTTGTCATTTCGACAACAGGTTGACCAGGTTTGAGCAAATCTTTCTTTTCTGCTAACTCAATCATACCAAGTCCAATTCGATCTTTCTTACTAAAGCTAGGATTCAAATGCTCCAACTTTGCATAGATTTCTCCATCAAATTTGTATAATGCGGCTAGCTTGTCTAATCGTAAAAGCGGCGTTTGGCCAATTGATTGCGTAATATCCGTAATAAATTTGTTCATAGACTTGTCCTCCTTAAATCCACTTCTGATACTTATAACTATGATACAGAAAGTTTCTCCAGTCAATGGACAGAAATCGACTTTTGCTAAATCATTTTTTTATAATGAACTCCTTTTTGTCGGATGAAAAACTTTGGTGTGATTTAATCTTTCAAAGCAAACTTTTTTAATATTTTATATTTAAAAAAGCAATAGAAATTTAAGAAAAATTGTCTCATTTTTTTCTGGTTTTATCACAGTAAATGTCGGTTTGTAAGGAAATATCTTACACAAGACTTAATATTAGACAAACTGTTTTTACGCTCCTATGATGATGAAGTCTAGTATCGCGAAAACGACAGTATATAAATTGATCAGCTATCAAATGATGGCTGAACATGGTGATGCATCCCTTTTTAAAAGTAAAAACGAGGAGAAAAACTATGGGGAAACTGTCGAAATATAAAGGTATTAGAAAGAAAATAACGTTTTTTGCAACTTTAGTTTTGCTAATCAACAGTTTATTCGGAAGTTCAACGATATTAGCTGTTGAAGGTGTAGGTGCAAATTCCTCCAAAGATGTGACTGTAACCGAGCGATTCGAAACTAGAGATGATCGTCCAATATCAGGTTATCCAGATGTTAAAAAAACCCTAGACAAAAGGGATTCATATAGGGCTACTGGCCCAGAAATAGATGGATATGAATATCTTGGATATAAATTTGATGATGACGACGAAGACGACGAATTACGATCGGGTAGTCCATTTATCAAAAACGTTGAACACGATGTGACAGTAACCTTTGTGTATCGAGAAAATCTAAATTTAAAGGCTACAGAGCATTTTGTGGATCAATTAGGAAATGCCATTCCAGGGCATCCAAGTATTACAATTAATATGATCAAATATACGCTATACACAAAGCTCAACATTCCAACAATTGCAGGCTATGTGTATACTGGCTACAAAATAGACAATGGTACTTTGAAGAGTGGAACACCACTCATCTATCCATTTTTAAAAAATACAAATATAACTTTTGTTTACAATAAAATAGTTCCGTTCGTTATTACTGAACGCTATATTGATGGGGCAGGTAATACAATTGGACTGGCTGACACAACAGTTAACAAAAACCCGAATGAAAGGTATCAAAAAAGCTCTCTACCAACTGTTGATACTTACGAATATGTTGGGTACAGAATAGGTACTGGAGCCCTACTTCAAGGGTTGCCAGTTATAGACCCAGTGACAGCAAACGCAACCATATCATTTGTTTATCACAAAACAGTTTATCATGATTTAACCATTCGTTATGTCGATACTGCAGGAAATGTGATTGCTCCCCAGGTTGTTGAAAACAAGAAAAAAGGTGTCACCTATGATACTACAGGTCTGAAGCCAAGTGAGATTACTTTTGATGGAAAAGTTTATCTTTGGACGGCTGTAGATGGTAATGCCGAAACAGGTACGATGGATGCTGACAAAACCGTTAGCTATGTGTATGAGTTGAAAGATCAGGTTTTGACAATTGATTATGTAGATGATGCAGGCAATGTGATTGCTGATCAAGTTGTCGAGAATAAGAAAAATGGCGATGCTTATGATACTACAGGGCAGAAGCCAAGTGAGATTACGTTTGATGGAAAAGTTTATGTTTGGGTGGCAGTGGAAGGCGATGCTGAATCAGGTTTGATGGATGCCGACAAAATCGTTCGCTATGTGTATGAGTTGAAAGATCAGGTTTTGACGATTGATTATGTCGATGATGCAGGTAATGTGATTGCTGATCAAGTTGTTGAGAATAAGAAAAATGGTGACGCTTATGATACTACA
>JAVBKB010000175.1:0-19894 GCA_031554275.1 Caryophanales bacterium
AAATTATAATTAAAAGATGAAGAATCCAGATTGCCCCTATCTAATCAAGGGACAATCAGTGCGAGTGATTCTTCATCTTTTTTTGTGTGGCTGTTGCTCGCTATGTCATTACTTGACATGTTGTGGTTAATAGATAATAGTTTAAAGATTTTTCGTGGTTTTTGAATTGGAAATCGTCTAATAAGTAGCAAATTATGAAAGGAGCGATCGATTGGAAACTTGTAATTATTCACAGGAAATGAATGATGAGCACTGTAAAGAATTATTAATTCATTTGATGAAGACATATGGAAGCGAAATTACTCGCTTGGCATTCACCTATGTGAAAAAGAAGGAAGATGCTGAGGATATTGCACAAGAAGTTTTTATCAAGTGTTATCAAAATCTGAGTAACTTTCGCAACGCTTCGGCCTATCGGACGTGGCTCTACAAGATTACTATTAATCAATGCAAGGATTTCTTAAAATCATGGCACGCGAGAAATGTAAAACCTCTTGATTTAGAAAAAGAACTTCATAAACTGGGTGTCAACAATTTAGAACAGCAAGTGGCATCACAATCTGACAATATTGTTTTATTCAAGGCTGTTCTATCTCTACCGACAAAGTTTCGAGAAGCAATTCTCCTACATTTCTACAGAGGACTAACTCAGGCCGAAATTGCTGAAATTCTTGATATCCATCCAAATACGTTAAGATCAAGAATTCAAAAGGGACAATTGCTACTGAAGAAGGAACTCAAAAAGGAGGATTTTGAATGGAAGACAAATTAAGAAATCAAACAAATATGGACACAACAATTCTTAATTCGTTAGAATTCACTGTTTCTCACACGGAGAGAGTTTTGAATAACCTAAACTCAACAAAGCAGTCTACCAAATCTACCTCGAAAAAGAGAAAGTTACTCTATTCTATTAGTGCGATAATTGTAGCAGCAGTAGCGATAGTTGCCTTTTTCATTGCGAAAGACCAGCACTTGAATAAAAAAGAAAATGACTCTCAAATTGCTCACGATCAAGCAGTTTCGCTTCATATTTATTATTATGGTAATGGCAACACCAGCGGCGAAGCACCAAAAGATGATGTCTCATACAAAAAAAGTGATCTTATCACAATTAAAGATGCAGGAACACTTGTAAGAAATAAACATGAGTTCACAGGCTGGAATACATCTGCTGACGGCACTGGAACTACACACCTTACCAATTCAATAATCAAAGATGTACAAGGTGACATCCAGCTATATGCCCAATGGAAAAAAATCATTGAAGCTGAAACCAAAGAGGAAGCACCACCAAAACCTGCAAAGGCTTATCAACTGAATGAGCTCATTATCGATAAAATTTCAATCAATGAAATTGTTCGACAATATGGACAGTATGAATCCTATCAAACTGCATTTGAAGTCGGGAATGCCAGCACATATTTAAAGTTAACGTATAAAAACTTGAGGATAATTCTAGAATCAACAGATAATAAACATCCGCTTTCTTTTCAGAAAGAAGATGAAGGGAACGGCTATCAGTTTGGCGACAAAATAAACACGTTAACTGGTGCTGATAAAAACATTAAATTGAAAGTTGCGTCTATTTTCTGGAATAGTACTAAGATGACTGGCCCTCGAGATATCAAGATTGGTGATTCAATAGAAATTGTCAAATCAAAGTTCCTTGATAACTCTAGTGCTTATAGTGATAAGAAGACCGTCTATAAGCTGAAAGATGTACATCCAGATTACCCAGTCCCTGAAGAAGACCCGAGTGGAGCACGTCTACGTAATCTGGATCAAAATCGGGATATGAATGACAATGGTATACCGAAAGATTTTGGCAATGTCAAGGCAGATCAAGTATTGGAGTATATTGCAACCAACCCTCCAATAACTTCAGACTCTGGTCAAAAATACGTATCTGGTTATCAATACACAAAATTCTATTTCAAAAATGATTTATTGGTTGCCATTAATCAAGGCTATTCTCCAAATGAACCCTAATAGAATAAAAACAGAATGGAACAAAAGTAGATCGAAGTCTGCTTTTGTTCCTAGTTATTACTTTGATGAAACAGGTTCTCAGAGTCAAAGAATGGTCCAATAACAAAAAAAGAAGTTGGGGCGAAAATCTAGGCCAACCAAGGAAGATTGCACAGTACTCCTCTTCCTGCTACAATTCCAAGTATCAAACTCAGATAGGTGATTCCAATGAAATTAGATCAAATCCTCCCTTTTGCAAGAAATCTTCTTGAAAAAGCCATAAGCACTGGTGATGTCGCAGTCGATTGCACGATGGGCAACGGACACGACACTGTTTTTCTAGCTAAATTAGTTGGTGAATTTGGTAAGGTACATGCATTTGATATTCAGGAGCAGGCACTGGCAAACACGGCAACGAAATTGAAATCAGAATCGCTTAGTGATCGTGTGATCCTGCACCAAGTTTGCCATTCTGAAGTCGAAACCAGAATTCCTGCTCACGATCACGGCAAAATAACTGGTGCGGTTTTTAACCTTGGATACCTACCAGGTGCCGACAAAGAAATTACGACAACTGCTGATTCAACAATTGCAGCAATTGTAGCATTACTTGAAGTTATGGCGTCTGGTGGAATTATCGTAGTTGTCATTTATCACGGACATCCTGCTGGGCAAATCGAACGTGATGCCATACTCAGTTATGTGGGGAGTATTCCCCGGGAAATAGCTGATGTGTTGGAATATAAGTTTTTAAACTATCAAAACAACCCACCATTTATCGTTGCAATTGAGAAAAAATAATTATTTTTTGCGATGAAAAAAAGCTGCACCACATTAGTGAGGTCACAGCATTTTCGTTGAAATGATATACTATTTTTTTCGAATTACTATTGCGCCAAATTACACGTCTCCGTATAGCACAACCGCTTCATAAGGTGCCAACCTGTGGTTTGCTGCAATCCTACTATCTGGATAATTACCCAATAAGACTTGATAATTCTGCGCCACCAATTCTGGAATTTCCACCACTTCATCTGTCATATTACAAATTACAATGGTTCGATGCTGCTCTAACGATCGGCTATAGGCAAAGATCGCTGAGTGCTCCTCGAATAATAGCTGATAATCACCATAAATCAACACTGGATGCTGTTTACGTAGTTGAATTAACTTCTTATAAAAATGATAAATGGACTGCTCATCTTGAATTTGAGCTTCAACATTTATCGTCGAATAATTCGAGTTGACCTTGATCCATGGCTTCGCTGCAGAAAATCCACCATGCTCCTTCGCATTCCATTGCATTGGTGTACGAGCATTATCCCGACTTGATCTACAAATCTCCTGTAACAAGACATCTGGAACGGCACCATTTGCCACTTCAAACTGAAAATGATTCTTCATTCGCACATCATTGTAATCATCAATTGAATCGAACTGCACATTGGTCATGCCAATTTCCTGACCCTGATAAATGAATGGAGTGCCTTGCATGAGGAAATATAGTGCCGCCAGCATTTTGGCACTCTTGCTCCAATATGTTTGGTCATTACCTACAATTGAAACACTGCGCGGTTGGTCATGATTTTCAAGATACAAAGCATTCCAACCAACTTGGTGTAGTCCAGTTTGCCACTTTGTTAATACCTTTTTATAGTTGATAATCTTCTGAGAGGTTGATAACTCACTTTCCCAAATACCAAGCTGTTCAAACTGAAAAATCATATTGAAGATTCCTTGATCTTCCCCTACCCAATCAGAAGCATCTTTTTCTGTGACGCCATTAGCTTCTCCCACAGTCATTACATCGTAATTGGCATAGGTTTCGGCTTTCAATGCACACAAATGTTCAAGAATCCCCTCTTGATTGGTATGCATTGGAAATGAGGAAACAAATTGCTGATTGGTTGGATTAGGCAAATCAGGCAACCCGGCTCGTTTCTTAATGTGAGTGATCGCATCCACGCGGAATCCATCAATCCCCTTCTCCAACCACCAATTGATCATTCCACTAACAGCTTCCCTTACTAAACTATTTTCCCAGTTCAAGTCGGGCTGCTTCTGATCAAACAGGTGTAAATAATATTGATCAGTAGGCTCATCATATGTCCATGCACTTCCTGAGAAAATGCTTTCCCAATTGTTTGGTTCTGTACCATTCTTCCCATCTCGCCAAATGTACCAATCTCGCCTTGGATGATCCTTTCTTGAACGAGATTCTATGAACCACGGATGCTCGTCACTTGTGTGATTCACAACCAAATCCATAATAATTTTCAGTCCACGACTATGTGCCTCCTGAAGCAGTTGGTCAAAATCACCCATTGTGCCAAACTCCGCGGCTATTCCTTGATAATCACTAATATCATACCCATTATCTGCATTTGGTGAAGGATAAACCGGACAGATCCATAATACATCCACACCTAAGTCACAAAAATAATCAAGTTTTGAAATAATCCCTTGAATGTCACCGATTCCATCCCCATTCGTATCCATAAAACTCCGCGGGTAGATCTGATAACAGACTGCCTCTTTCCACCATGTTTTTTTCATTTAAATTCTCTCCACGTTCAGTTTTGAAAAATATTTCCGAGTTGATTTTGAAAAATCATTTCCGAGTTGATTTCGAAAAATCACTCCGAGTCATTTTTAAAGTCTCAACAGTTCAATTTCGAAAAATCACTTTATCGCACCTTCTGAAATTCCTTTTATAATTTGTTTTTGCATGAAAAAGTAGAATATGATTACTGGGATGATGGCGATTGTTAACCCTGCAAGTGCCAAATGCCATTGCTTTGTATACTCGCCAAAGAAGAAGAACATTTTCAGTGGAATTGTCTGAGTGCCCTCCTTATTGATGACAAGTGATGGCAGTAAATAATCGTTCCAAATCCACATCGTATTGAGGACGGCAACTGTCACGGTTGTGGGTTTTAACATTGGAAAGATTACATAGCGGTAGATTTGTAGCCGACTTGCTCCGTCCATAATCGCCGCTTCATCCAGTGCGAG
Source organism: Caryophanales bacterium (assembly GCA_031554275.1). GTDB lineage: Bacteria > Bacillota > Bacilli > JARBTR01 > JARBTR01 > JAVBKB01. Next base: position 4,987 of record JAVBKB010000175.1, read on the forward strand.
AGGAATCGATTTCATCGCTCCATGGTAAAGGAAAATCGAAAGACTTGCTCCAAAACCAATATACATAAAAACAAGCCCGCCCATATGCAACTGATTGGTCCGTCCAAATACTGTGATCAATGGAATCATGACGGATTGAAAGGGAATTAGCATCGCAGCAATAAATAGGGTAAAAATAAATCCGCTGACCTTATTTTTTGTTCGCTGTAAGGCAAATGCGGCAATTGAAGAAGTCAATAATATCAGCACAACACTGAGAGCTGTCAACAAGATTGAATTTGAAAATGTTCTCACAAAATCTAAACTTTCAAACGCCTGTTGATAATTATCAAATGTGAATACTTCAGGTAGTCCCAAGGTGTTGATGAAGATATCTTTCTTCGTTTTCAGAGAATTGACAATCATTAAGTAGAATGGGAATAGCCAAACAATCGCCAGAGCAAAACCAAAGAAAATCAGCAACCATCTTTTCTGTTTATTGGCTACATGCATTAGAGTTCTACCTCTCTTTTCTTGGTCAAATATACTTGTGTCAGGGCGGCAATAGCGATAATAAAGAAAAAAACAATCGCTTTCGACTGTGCCAGTCCCATTTTATTCTGAGCAAATGCTGTATTAAAGATATTCATTGCTACCATTTGTGTAGAATTATAAGGATCTCCCTTTGTGAGTGATAGGTTTTGATCATATAGTTTGAAACAGTTTGCAAGTGTCATGAACAAGCTAACTGTAAAACCTGGTAGAATCAACGGGAATTTAACACTCCAAAAAGTCTGCCAACTATTTGCTCCATCAAGTCGGGCAGCTTCAATCGTTGATTCATCAATACCTTGCAAATAGGAGATATAAATAATCATGATATAGCCTGATAGTTGCCAGCTCATGACGATGATCAGACCCCAAAAGCCCGTCTCAGTTGTTGACAGCCATATCTTTAGCGATTCGATTCCAAGTATTTCACCGATACCTGCAAATGCTTTTACAAAAATAAACTGCCAAATGAATCCGAGGATCAATCCGCCAATTAGGTTAGGCATGAAAAAAACTGTTCGAAGTAGGTTGCTCCCTTTGAATTTCCGCGCCACTACCAATGCTAGACTGAGCCCAATGACATTGATCAATAAGATCGCAACAACGGAAAACTTTGTTGTAAACCATAAAGAATTCGTAAAGTTCTCATCTTTAAAAACCGCTAAATAATTCTGAAAGCCGACAAAACCACGGACTGTAACACCATCCCAGTCTGTGAAAGAATAATAAATGCCAAACGCAAGTGGCAAAATCACCACGCAGAAAAGAGCAATTACAACTGGTGCGGTGAAGAGGTAAAACCAAGACTTTTTTGCTGTCATGTGAAAGTCTCCAAGTGTGACTTTGTAAGGTAGTTTGTTGCCATTTTGAATAGATTCTATCATTTGCTATGTTAATTAGTTTGTTATGCTAATCGCTGATAATACCAATTCATGTTGCCATCCCAATCTGGGTCTGCGACTTGGCAAACAGATGGGGACGGCCCATGAAAGGTCAGTAGCAATATCGATTTGATCAATTACAAGGTAATGGAGAGAAAATCTCCATTAGTAATTACTTTCTTGCGTCAGCCCACTTGGCTTGAACTTCTTTAATGAGTTCATCCCATGAAATTTCGTTGCTTACATACTTTTGAATGCCTGCACCAAGTACACTCATTCCCCAATCAGTTGGATAACCCATGAAAACCCAGCCTGTTGTGTTTCCTGATTGTGAATAGCTGTAAATCTCTTTTGCTAGAGAATCGGTGATATCCGCTGCATCATAGCCACTGTATGCAGGAATGAATTTGAAGTCCTTCACAACTGCTTCTTTTCCAGTTGCGGACGTGTACATCCAGTCAAGAAAGTCTTTTGCAGCCTGTATCTCTTTCTTACTCTTGGTTTTGTTTACAGCCCAATAGTTTGGCACTCCTACGGGGATCTTGCCCTCTACAGCTCCATCGACAGGAACTGGTAAGAAACCTACACCATTCGCTTGAAAGTCTGCATCGATACCTGCAATTGTAGAACTCACCCAGTTTCCTTGCTGCGTTAGAGCTACTTTACCATTGGAGAAGAGTTCCTCCATTTGCTTTGCATAGTCAAGACTGACAGTTGGCTGTACAGAATACTTTTGCATTAAATCAATATATTCTTGATATTGCTTCGAAAATTTGAAGTCAATAGTTTTCGCATTATACGCTGATATGACATCATTATTAAATTCTGGAGCGATAAAAATATTTGATGCATGCAATCCAGTTACCCAAGTTTCTTTTGCAGGAAGTGCAAATACTGCTTCAATTCCAAGCGCTTGCTTCTTGCTGTCAAGCAGTTCAACTGCTGCACGAAGATCCGCTTGCGTTTTGATGCTATCAACTTGAATACCAGCTTTTTCGAATATCTCCTTGTTATAAAGTAAGCCATAGCCTTCTACATTGTATGGCAAACCGAGTACTTTACCAGCTTGTGAAACGCCAGTCAGTGTTCCTGCAAGAGCAGCCTTCGCAGCATCTGTATCACTAACATCTGCTAAGTACTTATCCCAAGTTTTCATGTCCTCTGGACCACCAATATTGAAAATCGATGGTTCATCACCAGACGAGAACTTCGCCTTTAATGCTGCACCGTAATCATTTCCACCACCAACAGTAGTGATGTTGATTTTGACATCTTTATGCTCTTCTTCATATTTTTTTGCAAGTGCTTTAAATTGATCATTGAATTCCACTTTAAATTGGAACACATCGATCGTCACACCATCACTTTTCTTCGTTTCATCCTTTGAACTACAAGCTACCAATGAAACAGCTAGTAAAAGCGCGATTAGAGTACCAATAAATTTTCCAAACTTCTTTCTTTTCATTTGAAAAAATTCCTCCTCAGAAAGTTGACATGTTGTCACTCACTGACATTCTATTCAGAGATTTGGAAAACAGGACAAAAAAAGAACCCATTGATCGAAAATCAATAGGCTCTAGCATGTGATTATTGAATAATAGCTTGGATATTTCTTTCGTAGATGCCATCACAAGAAAATCGAGTTATGCAGTCGAATTTGATATAATTCAAACCATCCTCGGCTCCATATTTGTCATAGCCCTTGATGACGATGTGATCTTCTGCCACATTTTCTACAAGTCCAAAGCTGTCATGTAATTCGCTATTACATGTTTCTATGGAAACCATGTAATTGTTTTCTTGAGTATATGCTGCAAAGGAAGCAAGAGTGATATCCTGCGGAACTTTGTATACCACTTCTTGATTTGCATTCTTCCACAACTTCATTATTTTGCTTTCATATTTCCCGTTAATATCCACACGATATATCTCTTTCGTTTCGCATAGTTCCAATCCATCGTTTAAGCCATCACTCGAAACGGATTGAATCAATATGAATTGTTCCGAAGACGCCAAGACAAAACCTACCAGAAATGAATCTGTCTCATTTCGATCAGTGTAAATCGAAACAAGGCTTTTGTCGTTCATAGCTTTTTCACAAATATTTTTCATTTTTCCCACTCCTATATCTTTCTTAAAATTTTTTGATAGCTTTCTGTTACTGATAAAACACCATCGGCTTTCCAGTCTTATCATTTGTTGCTACTTGTAAGGAAACATCATAGACCCTTTCCAATAGTTGCTCATCTAACAGCAGCTCCACCGAACCTTCTGCAATCAGTTCACCTTTCTTCAAAAATACTAATTGATCTGAATAAAGCGCTGCCAAATTCAGGTCATGGAGAATTGCGATGACTGTTAGTCCCTTCTCCAATTGTTGCTGTTTCAATAACTTCAGCAACTCTATTGTATATTTGATATCCAAATGGTTTGTGGGTTCATCAAGAAAAAGTAGCTTCGGTTGCTGGGCAAGTGCTTTTGCCAACAAGACTCTTTGTCTTTCGCCACCACTGAGCGAGGAAAAGAAGCGGTGTCTCATTTCAACAATATTGGTCATTTCCATACAATTTAGCACGATCTGAGCATCCTTTTTACTATTTTCATTAAAGAACTGCTTTTGAAATGGGAATCTGCCCAACTGCACTATTTCCTCTACTGAGAAATCCATATTTACTGGCTGCTCTTGTGAAAGGACACTAATTTGTTGTGCGAGTTGACGTCTTTGACGAGTTTCTAATGGCTGCCCTTCAAAGAGAATTTCCCCCTGTTGATAAGTCATCAACCCCATGACTGCACGAATAAATGTAGTTTTCCCGCTACCGTTGGCGCCAAGAATCGTGCAGAAAGAACCCCTTTCAACTGCGAAAGAAATATTCTGAAGTGTTGCTTGTTGCTTTGTATACCCTGCAGTAAGATTCTGGATCTGAAGCATATTTTTCTCCTTGAAACACCTGTTTGGAATCACTTTTATACGAATTAGCGGTTTGGAAACTACACATATTTTGCGTTATAACCGAGGCAAAGCCACCCAAACCTGTTATGGTTTACCGCCGCGAGTACTTTGTCGCACAAGTAGGATGGTGAAGATCGGTGCGCCAATAATGGCAGTAACAACGCCAATCGGCAATTCTGATGGGGAAATGATCGTTCGCGCCACCATATCAGCAATTACTAGAAATGTTCCGCCAACGATGATTGATAATGGGAGCACCAAGCGATGATTTGGACCAATAATCAGTCTCACAAGATGTGGGATGACCAACCCAACAAACCCTATCGCACCCGAAACTGATACAGCTGCTCCTGTCAAAACTGCTGCGCTCGTTAGAATGATTAACCGCTTCCTTTTCACATTGACGCCAATATAGTGAGCGGATTCCTCACCAAGTGATAATGCATTCAAAACACGAGATTGGAACAAGAGCACAATAGCCGCGACCACAAAGAATGGCGCTAATAATTGTACATGACTCCAGTTTCGCATCGACACACTTCCCATCAACCAAAATAAGATTTGACGAAAATTCTCACTTGATGCAGTTGCGATAAAATAAGTCACCAATGCCCCCACAAATGAATTGAAGATGATGCCAGTTAAGATAATCGTCTCGTTGGCAAATGATCGACTTGCTGCTCTCGTAATGAGAAGCACGACAAACAAGGTGCAACCACTTGCCGTTATCGCAACTACAGGTAAAGTGAAATCCCCCATCACAGGCAACTGCCATTGAAAGAAAATGACTAATACTGCACCCAAAGAAGCACCCGAGGAAACGCCAATCGTGTAAGGGTCAACAAGTGGATTTCGTAGCAATCCTTGAAAGGCAGCGCCAGCTAGTGACAAAGAGGCGCCAACCAAGAAAGCCAGTATCACTCGCGGTAAGCGAATCTCCCAAATGATTGCGGTGACATCGGTTGCACCATGGGAGCCGATCCCAAATAATTGGTTTCCTAATAGCTTACCAATATCGCTAGGATCTATTGGTACGGACCCAATCAATAAGCCCGCAATAATTGAAGCAACTGCCAAAGTGATGGCAATTATCACGAACAAATGCTTATTCATTTTCAAACCCATCACTTCCACTTTCTTCATGCTTCAAGGATCCTATGCACTTTCCATAAGGTTCAACTGTCTCTTCTTCAAGGTTCACCCGTCGCACTTTCCATACGATTCATCCGTCATACTTTCATTCATTGCCAATCCACTTAGATCACTGCGAAAGTTTTGACTGGGTTTTCTCGATTACAAATTGCAACGACTTGCGAAATACATCTGCACGCTCTGGTTCGTTAAATATTTCATGATAACAATTGTCCCACATTACAAACTCCTTGTCGTGAGCAGGACAAGCTTCAAACCACTTTGCCACGGCTGACTTGTCTACAATCCGATCATCGTCACCTTGCATGATTAAGCTTGGTACATTTGGATAATGATTTACTTGGTTAAGTGCATGGGTCATCGCTGCAACCATTTCACGATACCAGCGCACAGAAACTTTTGTGATGTATAACGGATCGTTTTGATCGTTTTCAATCACTTCAATGTTCCTTGTTGCTAGTTCTGGTGCGATCCCTGATTCCATACGGAATCTTGGATAGACCTTGTTGATAACTTGCGATATCAAGTTCAACATGGTATTTGGTTTATGTACTAAACCAACGCAAGGCGAAGATAGTACCACACAATCTATTGGAAGCTTCTCCTCTTCTAACAAGCGGATTGCGATCAGTCCGCCCATACTATGCCCAAATAAAGTAATCGGTAATTCGAATTCTCTAGCAGTCTGTAACCAGCTTTTTACCGTTTGCAGGTAGACATCAAACTGTTGAATATGACCAGAGGTATTTCCTGCACGAGTTCCTTGACCGGGAAGGTCTCCGGTCACAACATGAAACCCTGAAGCGTTCCATTCATCAATTAACCATTTGTAACGACCATGATGCTCCATTGCCCCATGTATAATAACCACTACACCTTTTGCAGGGATTTGCGAAATATATTTCATTGCTAAATCTTCTGAAAATCCAGCTAGTTTGTCCACTGAAGAACACTCCCTATCGTGAAATTATGTGAAAAATATAATTTGAAATAATCCTTTTTTTAAAATTATAACCGCTGTTGAAAACAGTTATGAGATAAGTATCAAACTAGGTATTTGTTATCAATTAGTAGCATTAGTTAAAGTATTTACAACCTTAGATTCAGCGAAGCTGTCGAGCCTGACTGATAATCATTTACAGGTCTCATTTTACATTATAAACTGAAATAGTTAATCCCTGCGACAACTTAGTCGTCAGGTTTCATTTTACATGATAAAAAAGAATATTGGAGGAATTTTTTTGATGAAAATTTACGAGTTCAACCATAAAAAACCGCAGATACATAAAACCGCTTTTATTGCGGAGGGCGCTGTTATTACTGGTGATGTTACGATTGGTGCCTATTCTTCTGTTTGGTTTGGAGCTGTCATTCGTGGTGATGTTTCGCCTGTGATTATCGGAAACAATGTTAACATTCAAGACAACAGCGTGCTACATCAAAGCACAGATTTGCCGTTAATCATTGAGGATGACGTTACAGTTGGTCATTTATGTATTCTACATAGTTGCACGATTCGGAAAAACGCACTCATTGGAATGGGGTCAACGATACTAGATGGAACTGAAATTGGTGCGGGAACATTCATTGGTGCAGGCTCACTCATTTCTGGTGGCAAAATTATCCCACCAAATGTAATGGCATATGGTCGTCCAGCTAAAGTGGTGCGAGACGTGAATGAAGCAGAGAAGCAGGAAATGAAGCGGAATATCGAAAGCTACGTCAAAAAGGGACAAATTTATAAAGATAGCAAGCAATAGTTGTAAAGGTTAATCACTAATTCGAAAGGTTTAGTGTAAGCAACCGCCTAATGATTTAACAAATTCCATTTGGTTTCCTTGGCTTTCAAAAATAGTTATTGATGACTGTTTTCCAAACATCTATAATGAATATACTAATGTTTTGATACAAGCCACGTATATTGTACAAAGACATTTGACAATACGGATTGGAGAATCATATGGATCGCATTGTAAAAGATTTGAGTGGCATCAAGAAACTGGAGTCCATTCGCAAAATGTTTTTTAACACACCTATGTTGAAAATTGATTTGAAATTTGAAGAGCAGGATTATTCGATCTATGCAAAATATGAAGCATTTAGCTTTTCAGGTTCTATTAAAGATCGGATGGCGTATTACATTATCTATCACGCTTACAAAACAGGAAAACTTAAACCTGGATACAAAATTGTTGAGGCAACCAGTGGTAATGCCGGCATCTCACTCACGGCAATTGGTAGATATTTAGGTCACCCAGTTACGATAGTTACAGGTGACTGGTATAGCAAAGAACGTGCGCAAACGCTTCGCTTAATGGGAGCAGAGGTCATCGAGGTGAGTCGTGATGTGGGATTTCAGGGTGCGATGAAGCTAGCAGAAGAAATAGGCACTGAAGAAAATACCTACTGCACGCATCAATTCGCGAACCTTCAAAACGCAACTGCACACGAAGAAACGACAGCACCAGAAATTCTGATTCAATTAGATCAAGTTGGTTTGGTGCCCCAGCACTTTATTAGTGGCACCGGAACTGGTGGTACATTAATGGGTTGTTACAACTATTTCACACGGAATAACATTTCTTGCCTGTATCATGTGTTAGAGCCAAAGAATGCAGCCTATATGGCTAAAGGTGAATTCAATCCTCATCTGATTCAAGGCATCGGTGGAGATTTCATTCCCAAAATCTTAACAGTCGAAAATTTCGAGAACTTCTTAGAAGCAAGTGATGAGGATACAGTGATCGCAACAAGAAAACTTGCAAATGCTGGCTTATCAGTTGGTATATCCTCAGGAGCAAATTTGCTTGCAGCTGTTCAAGTAGCGAAGAAATATCCAAATGATGCAGTTGTCACCGTATTTCCAGATTCAGCATTGAAATATTTATCTGGACCACTATGTAGTGAAGATATCATTGAAACCCCTGAATTAATCAGCAGCAACCTTCAAATCACAGGATATAGTGTCTTATAAAAGAATTGCCGAATTCATTTTGGCAATTCTTTTCCATTACACTTTTAAGAAAAGAGGATTTATATGAAAATTGCCTTAATTGCACATGATGACCGAAAAGACAAGATCGTTGACTTAGCAAAGCGCTTTCGACAAAAACTTAGTGAGCATTCACTGTTTGCAACAGGATCAACCGGAAACCGAATCATGGCAGCCACTGGTTTAGAAATCCACTGCTTTAAATCTGGCCCTGTTGGAGGCGACCAACAAATTGGTGCAAGAATCTCAGAGCACAAAATGGATATGGTTATCTTTCTCAGGGACCCATTGACAGCTCAACCGCATGAGCCAGATGTCAATGCACTCATTCGTTTGTGTGATGTCTATGAAGTTCCGCTAGCAACAAACTTTGGCACTGCAGAAATCTTACTCAGAAGCCTTTGAGCTGAATTTTTTTTTGATAACTTTTCAATGTTTCTCAAAACTAATACAAAACCTACCTGCTACCATTGAGTAAAGTATAGTTTGAGTAAAAGAGTGTAGTAACGTGAATAGAAAGGAGTTTGAAATGGGTTTAATAGCGAATTACATGATGATTGATGAAGAAACCTTAGATGATCTGATGAAATTTGAAAGTGATGAACTTGTTGAAGAAATAAACAATTTAGAGGAATTAGAAGTGCATGAGCTCTACTGCATGGATAAATTGTGGGACGGTCTACACTTTCTACTAACTGATGTATCTGCAAGTGAACCGATTGAAGGAAATCCGCTTAGTGAGGCAGTAATCGGGGTTCATGTTTTTGACTCAGAAGACTTTGTCGGATGCACTGAATACACCGAACTTTCCAATATTATTACAGCACTAAAAGCAGTTGACCTTGAAAAGTTGAAAGCGAAATTCGACCCTACAGAATTCGATAGAGCAGAGATATATCCGAAAACCTGGACCCCTGAAAATAAGGATAGCTTATGGAATGAGCTTCTAGATGGATTTAATGGGGTTTTGAAATTCTATCAACAAGCAGAATCAAAGAAACAGCATGTAATCATCAGTATCTTTTAGACTGACAAAAGTCATTATCAATGGGAAACCAGGAGGGTTAAGAACTTGAAACTACCAACCTACTTGAGAAACAATATACAAGATTATGCTGAAAAGCGACTGACTACAATGACTATCAGTTCTTCTACTGGTAATGATCAGCTTGAGATTTGGTATTATGGGGACTTATTCAAAGTGCCAAATGAAGAGCAGCAGTATATTGTGAATACCGATTTTGCTCCTGGAAAAATCATTGCAAAAGATCCGATGACAAATGAAGAGATTTTGATTTTCGATGCTGCAAAACATGGCTATGACAATATGTTTTGTGAAACATATACAGAAGAACAAATAAACAATAGACCGCTACAGAAGCTAGCAATTCCGGCCTCATTGATTGTATTGGAGCTTGGTTACAGCATTGATTATGAAGATGAAAAAGATAACTACGAAATTGATGAAAACAGCTTTGTAACGCTCATAGATGATAGCAAAATGCTTTGGAATGATGTTTTGTGTAATGGTTTTGATTACCTCGCAATATCCTACATCAATGCTGAAGGCAAACAAATTCAATTCGTAGATTGTGAGTTAGCTTAAACTTATGTGTCAGTGTTATTGGGTGAGAAGGGTGAATATAGAACTTTTCGCCCCATAATCCGTTCCAAATGCCTTGCAATCGGATCATATTCGGGTCTCGAAAAAATTATAAATAAGACACGCAAGTTAAATTTACTTGCGTGTCTTAAAGGTTTGGTATTTTTTTAGAATTATAAGTTGAATATAAAGCACATCCAAAAGCTGATTGAATAGTAGCTGATTTTGAATTGTGGATTTTCATGATTTTGAAGCTCATTACTTGGTACAACTAAGTTTGAATTTATTACTCTTTATTTTTTTCCTTTTTCTTCTTCTCTTTCTTTTCTTTAATTTTATCTTTTGCCTTTTTCTTAAGCTGATCCTTTGTTAAATTCTTCTCACCTGTTGAATCTTTATAAAACTTATTTTTACTGTCTTCTGGTTCTACATGAACAAGGGTGTTCCCAGTTAATTTGTAACAATACATGAATGTGGTTGAATACGATTCTTTCGGAAATCCATTCGTTGGTCCGCTAATAAAACACAACATTTCTTCGCCAACCTTAGGAATTGCAACACCAAATCGTTTATCTTCAACAACTGCATTATCTGGTAGCTTTTTTGTGGGATCATCACCTTTTTTGGTTTCATCCCCATATACTTTCCTGATATTCCCCATTGTAGTATAGCCGCCTTGGGTTACTACACTAATTAAATCGCCCTTAACAAACTTTCCATCATCACACTCTTGTACTCGAAATTTCATATGTGAATAAGTATGTAGTGCTCCTACTTGTGGAACATCCACATACTCGACGCTTTCAATTTTCCCATAAACTGCGCTTTCAATTTCAGCAACTGCGTATTTATCTGCTGCCTCAACAATATCTTCGATATTGTTAGTAATATGGAGAAAAAACGCTTCACTACTCATCACTGAGGAAACTTCACTTATATCATTCACGCCATTTGAGGTTATCTTAGCTGTTAAATCATTACCATACTCTTCAGAAGTTGTATTATTTTCCGTTGTAACTAATGACTCTTTCTTCGAACATCCAATCATCGAGAAACTCAATAAAGTACAAAGCAAAACTACTATGCCCTTTTTCACGATTCTTTCCCTCCTTGAAGTTTATTGGTATAGATACAAACCATCAATGGTATTCATATCGTTATACGTAGGGTTTGTAATATTATATCCACTCTTACGCATAACAGAATTAGTATACAATTCATTGTGGTCTAATCCGAAGACATGTCCCAACTCATGAGACATGATTCGAACCTGAAAATCATAATCAAGTTGATCCATTTCGTTTTTATACGCAGTTATTTTACACCAAGCCCAATTTTCTGACCTAAAAGTGTTTTTTCGTCCATCTACAAAAAAGCTAGTTTCAGCACCAGCTATATAATCCTGACTTCCATCATCTTGAGCAGCCCATAACTCTACATCACTCACACTTTTTTGTGAAGTATTTGACCAAGAAAACGGGGTCTTTAAATCTGGTTGCTTCCATCTATCAAACCCAGCCTTTAATTCGGCAATATAATTATTGGCCGAGCTATCCGCCCAGTAAAGCCGGTCTTTTAACCCGCCTATTAGGACATGTCGATTGTACGTACTTGTAGTTGTTGCATGCCCCTCATTTGTAAGATACGTATCAGAGTCCAACCATTCATTTTTCTTCATTATTCCACTATTTGCGAAGAAATAGGGCTGCCCTATATATTGCCAACCCGTCACCATTTGCCCTGTCCTTGATTAATTATTGTAATTATATCAATTAACTAGAATACTATCTACTTGATTTTACAATTTGGAGACTGACTTCTTAGCACCGTTCTAGATTAGTTCAATCAGCTTTCAATTACTCCTTAAATAATTGCCTCTTGATCTTAGTTTTATTTTTGTTGTACCCTCAGTATTCTGGATAACAAAGTGCTGGTATTTTTTTAGAATTATAAGTTGAATATAAAGCACATCCAAAAGCTGATTGAATAGTAGCTGATTTTGAATTGTGGATTTTCATGATTTTGAAGCTCATTACTTGGTACTACAAATTTTGAATTTTTACTCTTTATTTTTTTCCTTTTTCTTTTTCTCTTTCTTTTCTTTAATTTTATCTTTTGCCTTTTTCTTAAGCTGATCCTTTGTTAAATTCTTCTCACCTGTTGAATCTTTATAAAACTTATTTTTACTGTCTTCTGGTTCTACATGAACAAGGGTATTTCCGGTTAATTTGTAACAATACATGAAGGTGGTTGAATAAGATTCCTTCGGAAATCCGTCAATTGGTCCACCAATAAAACATAACATTTCTTCGCCAACTTTAGGAATTGCAACACCATGTCGTCTATCTTCAACAACTGCCTCATCTGGTAGCTTTTGCGCTGGATCATCACTTTTCTTAGTTTCATCTCCATTTACTTTCCTGATATTTCCCATTGTTGTATAACCGCCTCGGATTACAATACTGATTAAATCATTCTTAACAAATTTTCCATCGTCACACTCTTGTACTCGAAATTTCAAATGAGAATAAGTATACAGTGCTCCTTCCTTTGGAACATCCACATACTCAATACTTTCAATTTTCCCATAAACTGCGCTTTCAATTTCAGCAACTGAGTATTTATCTGCTGCCTCAACAATATCTTCGATATTGTTAGTAATGTGGAGAAAAAGCGCTTCACTACTCAACACTGAGGAAACTTCACTTATATCATTCACTCCATTTGAGGTTATCTTAGCTGTTAAATCATTACCTTACTCTTCAGAAGTTGTATTATTTTCCGATGTAACTAATGACTCTTTCTTCGAACATCCAATCATCGAGAGACTCAATAAAACGCTAAGTAAAATAACTATCATCATTTTCACAATGTTTTCCCCCTCATTTATGATTATTGATATAGATACAAACCGTCAATAGTATTCATACCGTCATACGTAGGGTTTGTAATATTCTATCCACTCTCACGCATAACAGAATTAGTACCAAGTACCATGAAAACACAAACGAACAGGAAATTATTCTTTTAAAGAGTTATTTCACATCTTTTAACCTTCTTAAATAATTATTGTAATTGTATCAATTAACTAGAATACTATCTACTTGATTTTACAATTTAGCACCGTTCCAGATTAGTTCAATCAGCTTTCAATTACTCCTTAAATAATTGCCTTTTGAACTTAATTTTATTTGTTGTCCTAAGAGTCCAGATAACCCAAGCGAAGTATTCAATCAGACAAAAAAGCCGAGTAGCTCTTCAATCCGCTACTCAGCCGCTTCTTGTCCTTCGACTAGTTTGCATTTCCAACACTTGCCTGCTGTTTCAGTACTTCCGACTTGTCAAGACGCTCCCAAGGGAGGTCAATGTCACTGCGTCCAAAGTGCCCGTAAGCAGCAGTCTGCTTATAAATCGGCTTACGCAAATCTAACATATTTATAATACCAGCTGGTCTCAGGTCAAAGTTCTTCTCCACTAATTCTACCAGCAGATCTTCGGTCACCTTGCCTGTGCCAAATGTTTTCACTGCAATCGATACAGGTCGCGCAACACCAATCGCATAGGCTAGCTGCACTTCGACAGTATCTGCTAAACCAGCAGCTACAATATTCTTAGCCACATAACGAGCAGCATAAGCGGCTGATCGGTCAACCTTTGTAGGATCTTTTCCTGAGAAAGCACCCCCACCATGACGGGCATAACCACCGTAAGTATCAACAATGATCTTTCGACCAGTCAATCCTGCATCTCCTTGTGGCCCTCCAATGACAAAGCGTCCGGTTGGATTAATGAAGAACTTTGTCTCCGCATCCAAATATTTTTCTGGAACAACTGGCGCAATCACATACTTTTTCAAGTCTTCCTGAATTTGCTCCAATGTTGCTTCTGGGTCATGTTGAGTAGAAATAACAATTGTGTCAATCCGCACAGGTTGATCATTTTCATCATATTCAACAGTCACTTGTGTTTTCCCGTCGGGACGCAAGTAGGAAATCGTTCCATTCTTGCGGACATCAGAAAGCTGTTTCGCTAACGCATGCGCTAGTGAAATCGGAAGCGGCATCAGTTCGGATGTCTCCTTACAAGCAAATCCAAACATGAGCCCTTGGTCACCTGCACCAATTGCCTCGATCTCTTCCTCTGACATAGTGCCCTCTCTGGCTTCAAGCGCCTGATCCACACCTAGTGCAATATCAGCAGATTGCTCATCAATGGCTGTAAGCACCGCACATGTTTCACCATCAAACCCATATTTAGCACGTTCATAGCCAATCTCTTTGATCGTTTGTCTTACCAATTTCGGAATATCGACATAAGTTGAAGTCGTAATCTCCCCTGCAACAAGAACCAGACCTGTTGTAACGGAAGTTTCACAAGCAACGCGAGCATTGGGATCCTTTGCTATAATTGCATCCAAAACCGCATCCGAAATTTGGTCACAAATCTTATCTGGATGACCCTCAGTGACTGATTCTGAAGTAAATAATCGATGATTTTTTTTCATTTCAATTCTCCTTCTCTTCTACTATTTCTAAGAGAAACAAGCCTTCTGAAAATCATTTGATTTTCAAAAAAAAGACCCTTCCTCATGAGGAAAGGTCATATCTTGTAAGATTTCCTTTCTCTCATCGTTCAAGGCATACGCCTTGCTGAAAACTAGCACCTTGCAGCTTTTGCTACCGGTTGCTGGGCTTCACAGGGATTCCCCCTCCACCTCTCTGGATAAGAGTGCATTTATCAACAAAATGATCAGAAAATGCGACTGATTAATCATAATACAGCACAGACATAATTGC
>JAVBKB010000030.1:0-3100 GCA_031554275.1 Caryophanales bacterium
AATTAATTGTGAAAAATTTCAAAAGCATTGTGCTATTTAGGGATTTAAATCCCCATGCCAAACACCTACACTGATAAATTTTTCAGGGTAAAGCATGACCTTTGGCTTGAAGATTGCCACAGGATGCGATTGTTTTTCCGAAGAGCTCCAATTAATCGAAATTATGAAATTGATTCAAGCGCATTAAACAGTAAATCTTTTTGTCAAACTTCAAAATATTGTTGAGATGGAGAGAATTGTATGAGTATTCATATTGATGCAAAACCTGGTGAAATAGCTGAGGCAATTTTGCTTCCTGGTGATCCACTTCGAGCAAAATATATAGCTGAGAACTTTCTTACAGATGCGAAATGTTATAATGAAGTGCGAAACATGTTTGGTTACACTGGTAGTTATAAAGGCAAGCGAGTATCAGTGCAAGGCACTGGTATGGGAGTTCCATCGATTTCGATATATATTAGTGAACTCATGCAATCCTATGATGTGAAAACGTTAATTCGTGTTGGCACTTGTGGAGCAATTCAAAAAGATGTGAAGGTACGTGATGTGATTCTTGCAATGACTTCGTCTACCGATTCGAAAATGAATCAAATTCTATTTGATGGAATTGATTTCGCACCTTGTGCTGATTTTTCATTACTGAAAAGTGCATATGAGCATGGCATTACAAAGGGATTGGAATTAAAAGTCGGGAATATTTTCACAGAGGATATGTTCTATAATGATAAGGCTAACCATGAATTATGGGCTCAATATGGTGTGTTGGCATTAGAAATGGAAACTACTGCTCTATACACTTTAGCAGCAAAATATAGGCGGAAAGCGCTTTCCATTCTAACTGTTAGTGATCACATCATTACTGGGGAAGTGACTTCTAGCGAAGAAAGACAATCGACTTTCAATGATATGATAGAAGTAGCGCTTGAAACTGTAGCTAGTTCATTATAAATTTTTTCAACTAATGTAATTAATAAATTATGATAAGAGGGTACCTATGGATAAGAATAATCAGAACTTTTCAAATGAAAATCAAGAGATCAGTCATGATCAACTAGTAAATCAAGAAATTGGTGATCCAAATATTGATCAGCCAGAAAAACATTCACCTGAACCAAACTTAAAGGGCTATATGAAAACCAAATTTGGTATTTGGATCCTAGTTCTTCTGCTTGTAGCTAACTCGATATTTGTCTGGCAGGTGCTGAAATCAAATGATTCAGATAAAAGCACAAATGCAATTAAGGACATTACAGAAATTTCGAATGGGGGTGTAAAGCTCCCAGGTGACTTAACACGAGTATCAGACGCCTATAATTATATTTCAAAATCTTACTTCTCAGATGTTGATCAGCAGAAAATGATTGATGGTGCGATAAAGGGGATGATGGATTCATTAGAAGATCCTTTTTCAGAGTACATGTCTGCAGAGCAGGCGAAACAATTCACTGAACAAATCTCGGGCTCGTTTGAAGGAATTGGTGCTGAAATCAATTCAAAGGAAAACAAAATTGTCATCGTATCACCAATTAAAGGTTCTCCAGCAGAAGCTGCTGGTTTAAAGCCAAATGATATCGTTGTCTCTGCTGATGGAACTAGTTTAGATGGGCTAACTGCAACTGAAGCAGTAAAGCTGATTAAAGGACCGAAAGGTTCAGCAGTTAAGCTTGTAATTGAGCGTCCTGGACAAGCCGAGCCAATTGAAGTAGAAATCATTCGTGATACTATTTCAGTGAAATCTGTAGAAGCAAAAATGCTCGAGAATGACGTAGCTCATATTTCGGTTTCAATTTTCTCACAGGATACCGCAAAGGAATTTAAGGATAGTCTTCAAGAAATGCAGGATAAGGGGATGAAAAGCCTAATCTTGGACTTCAGAGGCAATCCTGGTGGACTGTTGAATGTAGCAGAATCAATTGCAGACTGCTTTGTTCCTGAAGGGAAAATTATTGTACAAACCGAAGAAAAGGATGGAGATAAAACCCCTGATTATGCAACTTCAAACAAGGGATTTAAGGTTGAAGTGCCATTAGTAGTGCTAATTGATAATGGAAGTGCTAGTGCCTCTGAAGTTGTTGCAGCTGCCTTACATGACTCAGCAAACGCAAAGCTAGTTGGTGTGAAATCATATGGAAAAGGGACCATTCAAACCACCAAAAATATGAAAGACCAATCTGAGATAAAGTTAACGATTGGTAAATGGTTGACACCAAAAGGAGTCTGGGTTCATAAAGAGGGAATAGTGCCAGACATTGAATCAAAGCTGCCTGATTACGCAAATGTCACGATGATTAACCCATCTACTCAACTTGATAAAGGGAATATTTCAGCTGATACTGAAAATGCAGAAAAAATGTTAGTAGCACTTGGCTATGAGCCCGGAACTGTTAATAATGTGTTTGATGAAGCAACTGCTACTGCTGTAACAGCTTTCCAAAAGGACAATAATATTGCACAAACAGGAATCTTATCTGGTGAAACAACTACTCGATTGATGGAAAAAATTCGCACAAAGTTACAAGAAGATGATGTGCAATTGAAAGCTGCTATCGAAGCATTAAAATAATTGATAGAATTTATGATAATAGGTGATTCGCTTGAAAAAACAGTATATTGCACAGATTGAGGACCGATTTCGAGATGTATTTCGTCAGTTTCAAAAGGAATGGACAAAGATCTCTGGTAATCAAATTAATCGTAACGAGTTTGCTGTTTTAGCGATGTTACAAACTGGGCCTTTGAAGGCTTCAGATATTTCAAATACATTGAGAGTTTCACCAAGTCATATTACAATTGTCACAGATTCATTAGTTCGCAATGAATTGATCATTCGTGCGAAAGATCTTTCAGACAGAAGAGTTGTCCTTTTCAGAAGCTCCGAGAAAGGTACGAAGCTATTAGAAGACCTTAAACGAAAAAAAAGTGAATATATTGAAAAGAACTTTACCAAATTCTCTGACGAAGAGTTAAAGCTATTTCTTAAGCAAGGTTAATTCCTACTACTAGTATTATTAGCATGCACGGGCTAAGGAAATGTTATTTCCTGCTAGGAAATGCCCCTGCTAATATGTTGAAGGGCTGAGTAGCTGTTAGGGCTAATTGA
>JAVBKB010000071.1:0-4221 GCA_031554275.1 Caryophanales bacterium
CCGTTTACCGAGTTCAATGAATTGAGTTGTTTTCTCATGAATTAACCAATATTCTTTTAGATATGGTCGAGAATAGTTTATTGCCTAAAACTCCATTTCATCTTCCTCTACATCAAGCTCTTGGCCTTCGCTCTGATCAAAACCATTGAACAGCTCTTGTTTTTCATGAATGTAACCTTCTTCACGAAATGATGTGTAGTCTCTAGTTTCAGGTGCAACGATGATGTGGTCCATTACGATGATTCCTATTATCTCGCCTGCCTCCACAAGTCGATTTGTCATTTCAATATCCTCATTTGAAGGTTCAGGATCACCCGAAGGATGTTGGTGAGCGACTACCACACTTGTAGCATTGTTCAAAATAGCCGATTTGAACACCTCGCGCGCATGTACGACAGAACGATTTACACTACCAACATGGCAACGATGCAAAGCATTTACTTGATTCTTGGTATTAAGTGAAGCAACGAGAAAAATCTCGCGATCATCATCAGCAATTTCACTTCTAACTAACGTGACAATATCTTCTGGACATTTAATAACAAATCGTTGCAAATCTTCTCGAATGGTAATTACTTGTTTAATGCTCACTACCTCATAAATTTTCTCGAAATTTTTCATGATGAACCACCAACACTATATAGGCTTGTGATGTTGCCACTATGATTGCGGATGAAAATATCTGTTACATTTATATCGAAACACTTAGCAAGAAAGATCATTTCATTTTTAAAATGCCAATCTGATTCTGTTGGCTCAACATCAGGTCGTATGAAGATTACAACAGTAGATGAAGCATTGATAGCTAAAATGAATTTGAAAATCTCTTTACAACTTCCATCTGTACGCTTAATGAAAATGGTTTTGTTCTTTTCATCAAATGATAAAATCATGCAAAGCCCATTGTCTTCTCCTTGTCCACATGTGTTCAGGAGAGTGGAGAGACTTATGGTTTGCAGTTCCTTCACGCTTATTTCTAGATCATCAAAAGTTATCTTACTATTCATGCTCTCCCCCTAAAAGTTTTAATTTCTAAAATTCCAATTCCTCCGCAGATGAATTCTCCTGATCAAATGGAATATAGTTTTGTTGCTGAATATTATCCAGCCAGGCATTAAGAAAACTGCTGACATCCTTCTGCTCACTAGAATCTATCACTTGGTAGATACCTAGGTTATCCTGCTGAAAAGTTAATGGCTCAACAGTGCGTTTCTCATTGTCAAACCTTAATGTGATCTCAGGATCTCTCATGAGATCACCATTTTGAACGTAGTAATGCAGGATAGTGACCACTTGTGGTGCGATTCTCTCAACTACCAAATTCATCATTCCCTCAGACTTGAACTTGAAATAATCATTCTCTCCTTCAAAAATCCCTTCCGTAAGATGGCTCAAAAGAATGTAGTTTTTCTCCTCAATTGTTTCAACTTTTTCTAAAAGCTCACGGATGCTTGGTTCAGATTTTTGAAAATTATTTTGTTGCTTCAAAACTTCTTTAACTGCATCCTCAATATCATCAAAAGCACAATTACTGTCTATATTGTCTTCCAAATGAATTTGTAGTAACTCTGCAAAACTCTCTTTTAAATGAATACTATTTTTCTGCATATAATTAACTGCGTAATTATGAATTAATGTCTGAAGATTGTTATTGAGATGCTGTTCATTATAGAAATACCATGCACTTTGCAAATTCTTGATTAAGTCTTTCCCATCACCCATTAGTCCTGCTGAACTTGCACTTTCATAAGCTCCACTGGAGTAAAGATTGCGTGCATTTTCAAGAATATCGTTGTTATAAATACCTACATGACTGTCCGCAATCTCGCTAATTGCATCACCGATATTTGTGCTTCCCTCATATTCAAGGAAGGCATCCATCAGGTCTTGATCGTCCTGCTCCAAACTTTGCTCCAAATCATATTCTCTTTTTGATAACATTGATTTCCCCCCTTTTCAAATTAAAAAACCTTCCGAATGCTCAATTTTTTGAGCAGACGAAAAGTCTTGTTTTGTACTGTTATTTGTTACTTGGTCATTTCATTTAGATTTGATTCCATTTGGGCACAATGACGTTTAGCATGCATAGCTAGAAAGTATATGTATTGATACACATCTAGCTTGCCAAGTGCATTCACTGACATGGTAATTTTAACTGACAATCCTTGTCCTTGTTTCAGAACTTCCAAAGCTTCAAGACATTCCTGAACCTGATTCTTTATTTTACCACGAACTTCTACTAAATCTGCCGTTCCAGTCGGCACCATGTGATCAGGTCTTACCCAATCGAAAGCACCGTGAGTTCCAACCTCTTCAAGTTTCTTAAAATCACTTTCAGTGATTTCAAAATCATTTAGATCCATTTGCCTTGTTTTTTCTAAAGCTTTTCTTTTGCCTTTTAGAATTAGAATGAGGAGAAAATGGTTTACAAGTGAAATATGTTCTAATACCTCATTTGTAGTCCATCCATCATTAGTTGGTCTAAAAGTTCTAACGTCTTCTGACCGATCGAACCAACGGTCTACCTCATCAAATACATTGTTTAATTCAGATTGAATTTTTGTTAAATAGTTCTGAAAATCCATTTTTATCACCGCTTCATCAAAATATGAAGAATTTTACTGATCTCAACTTTTGATTATTCTCTCGACTGTTCTTCCAACTCAAGTAGAAACTTATCATAATCAGACACAAAGAGTCTATCTTGAACAATGCGATACTTCTCAAATTCAGTCTCAGCGTGAAGCTTTGCTTGCTCCGCACTGATTTTTCCTGATCCGATTAACAATTCATTTCCATTAAACTCTAAAAATCCATCAAGCCTTATCGACCAATCTTCCATACTCATTGGAATCTGCCGTTCTGCCTGCAACTCCGCATAGTCAAGATACAACGACACGATTCTCTCTAAATATGACATCTCTTTATCATCAAGATAGTTCTTAGCGATTGACACATCTGCTTTTACGATTTTCCCTTTAGGTGCAGACTCCCATGTAGTTAAACCCATATGCTCTTTCTTGGCATCTGCACGTTCAACAATAAGTTCAGCAGCAGTATGCCTGAGTACTGCAAAGTGCATCTTATTCTACACATTTTGGAAGAAAAGCTTTGTTGTCTTTGCATCTTTATCGTAATCAAATGCTGAAGCGTATAGATCCGTAATTTTCTGATAAAATTTGCGCTCGGAAAGCCGTATCTCACGGATACTCTGCAACTGTCTATCAAAGTACTCATCAGTAAACATATGTCCTTGTTTAAGACGCTGTTTGTCCATCGTCCAGCCCTGGATAGTATAATCCTTAACGACTTGACCTGCCCATTTTCTAAATTGGATGGCTCTCTGATTATTCACCTTAAAACCGACTGCAATAATCATCTGCAGATTGTAATGTTCCACCTCTCGTGAAACTTGACGCTGACCTTCGTTTTGAACTATAAAGTATTTCTTTATAGTTGCCTCTCCTACTAATTCACCATCTTCAAGTATTTTTTTGATATGCTGTCCAATGTTTTGAATCGATACATCGTAAAGCTGTGACATCATTTTCTGAGTCAACCAGATGTTTTCATTTTCATAGCGCATCTCGATGCTATCTGCGTTATCCCCAACAACTGCAACATAAGTCAGATATTCGGCCGCTGAGCTATGAATAGTTATTTCGTCTTTCTTTTTTCGCATTGTTATCATCTCCTTGCCATTAAAGTCTTTGTGCACTATCAATTGCACCATTACATCGCCTTCATTGATTTAATTCTCAAAGAAAATCATGTTTGGCTTTGTTTCTCTATAGTAAAAAAGTCTGTCCTCAAGGTTACCAGTATGAAGCTCAAATTTATGTCCCTCTGGATCTGTAAAATATATTGATTTTTTATCCATTTCATTTCTCTCACGACTAGGTAATATGTGAACATTGAGGTCTTTGAGCTTTAAAGCTATATCTTCAAAATCTTCGTCTTCAATAGAAAAGGCAATATGTGTGTAAGATGAGTTCTCTTGATTTCTCGGTACGTTCTCTTCCAAATTTAAAGCTAACCAAAGTCCATTTAAGTCAAAATATGCAGTTTTTAACACATTAACTTATAACTTTGCGTCAAACAATTCTTTATAAAACTTTATAGACTCCTCTAAATTAGAAACAGAAAAGGTTAAATGATTTATACCATGTATTTTCATTATTCTTAGCATCGCCCTTCAACAACTGTAATATCAATTCTAAC
>JAVBKB010000167.1:0-22377 GCA_031554275.1 Caryophanales bacterium
AAAAGATGTAGAGAAAAACTAGTATTAAGTAATAAAAGAATCACTGAAGAATGATAAATTCTTCAGTGATTTTTTTAAATAATCTTAGTTACTCAGTGCTTATCCTGATTACCGATTAAAATAGTGAATGATTTGTCCGGAAATTTTTCATCTCGCACGGCAAAAAATGCTTAAATATCTAGATATTTAAGCACTTTTTTAACAAAGCAAGATGGAAAATTACCACAAAGCATTCGCTATCTTAATCGGTAATCAGGATTAGGCTGAGATTCTATAACTTGAACGAGTGAAGTCTCTTTGGCTTTAATTTTCAGATTAAAATGTATAAATATAGTAATAGATTTAGAACGCTATTCTCTGATGAACTTCAATAGTTGACTAGGTAGAAAGGCAGACATTAGAAGTCTTGAATGATCACCGAATCTATAGTTAACTAGTAGATTCAAATAATCCATCATTAACGATTTTGAAATTTTGAAGTAAGCCCTGAATTTTTTCAAATGATTTTAATTTTTAAATTTAAAGATGTGATTCAAACTCTTTTGCTTTCATTGAAAAAATGAGATAATATTAGTTACCAACAAGAATTGATATATGATATTATTATCTAGTACTAATTATTCGGGAGGGGTCTGCATGATAAACTTAAAAGAACTAAAAGAAATGATCGAATTGATAGATAATTCATCTATTGAACATTTTGAATACGAAAAAGATGATGAAAAGATCACTTTGAAGAAATCCTCAGCTACTTTTCTGGATATGACGCGTACATATGAGCCACAGTATGCTCCTATAGGTGCTGCTCAATCAGTTGTGCCTTCAACAAGCGAAGATGGAAAAACACAAGCAATTGTAGAATGCACAACTAAACAAATTCTGTCACCAATGGTGGGGACTTTCTATGCAGCACCATCACCTGATTCGCCACCTTACGTCGTTGTTGGTGATAAGGTATCGGATCAAAAAATTGTTTGTATGGTAGAAGCAATGAAATTATTTAATGAGATTGAAGCTGAAGTAACGGGCGAAATCATGGAAATACATGTGAATAATGGTCAACTCATTGAATTTGGACAACCGTTATTTACTGTGAAGGTTGAGTAGGTGATCTTATGTTAACAAAAGTTCTAATAGCCAATCGCGGTGAAATTGCAGTTCGAATTATTCGCGCCTGTAAAGAAATGGGTATTGAAACTGTGGCTATTTATTCAGTTGCAGATGGGCAGTCGTTACATGTGCAAATTGCCGATGAAGCTTATTGTGTCGGACCAACTGCTTCGAAAGATAGTTATTTAAATGCGATGAATATTATTGAGGTTGCTAAGAAAACTGGATGTGATGGTATTCATCCTGGTTATGGTTTTTTAGCAGAGAACGCTGATTTTTCTGAGATATGTAAAGAATGTAATATTGTTTTTATTGGACCTTCACACGAATCTATTGCCAAGATGGGCATTAAGGATGTTGCGAGAGAATACATGCAAAAGGCGGGTGTGCCAATCGTTCCCGGTTCTCCTGGAATTGTTGAATCGCTTGAGGCTGCCCAAAATATTGCCAATGAGATTGGTTACCCAGTGATTATTAAAGCTACTGCTGGTGGTGGAGGTAAAGGGATTCGGGTTGCCAAGAACGAAGAAGAATTAATTCATGGAATCCAAATTACTCAGCAGGAAGCACAAACTGCATTTGGTAATGCAGGCGTGTATTTAGAGAAATATATCGAGGATTTCAGGCATGTTGAAATCCAAATACTTGGTGATAACTTTGGGAATGTTATTCATCTTGGAGAGCGAGATTGCACTGTACAACGTCGTTTGCAAAAGCTTGTAGAGGAGTCACCTTCACCTGCAATTACACCAGAAATTCGTGCAAAGATGGGGGCGGATGCTGTCAAAGCTGCTAAGGAAGTGAACTACTCTGGAGCAGGAACGATAGAGTTCATCTTTGATTATCGAAACAATCAATATTATTTCATGGAAATGAACACACGGATCCAAGTGGAGCACCCAGTTACAGAGATGGTTACTGGTATAGACTTGATCAAGCAACAGCTTCTAATCGCATCAGGAAAACCTTTGGCTATCACGCAAGAGGATGTCACTTTCAATGGGTGGTCAATCGAATGTCGGATCAATGCAGAAAATCCAGCAAAGAATTTCATGCCATCTCCAGGTAGAGTTCATATGTATTTAGCTCCAGGTGGTTACGGTGTACGTGTGGATTCTGCAGCATATCCTGGTTTTGATATCCCGCCATATTATGATTCCATGATTGCTAAATTAATTGTGCATGCACCAACTCGTGAAGAGGCAATTGCCAAAATGAAACGGGCACTAGATGAATTTATTATCGAGGGAGTTTACACAACAATCCCTTTTCATATAAAATTAATGGAGCATGAGAAATTTGTTTCAGGAAATTTTAATACAAAGTTTTTAGAATTGTACGAGGTACTACCTTCATAAGTATTTATGACAATAGCAAAATGGCAAGTCGTTGACATAGCTGTTTACTCGCTTGCCATGTTATGAAAAAGACAACAAGATCGTTGTCAATCAGGAGGAAAATCATGACTGAAAATATTTTAGAGTTATCAGAATTGAAGAATGAGTTAGGTAAAGTGGAAATCGCACCAGAAGTGATTGAAGTAATTGCTGGAATTGCTGCAAACGAGGTTGAAGGTATTGCACAATTGAAGGGGAATTTCGCTGCTGGTGTAGCAGAACGCTTTGGCAAGAAGAACCATGGCAAAGGAATTCGCGCTGAGATCTCTGAAGAGGGTATTAGAATTGACGTCTATTGTGTTGTGAAGTTTGGCGTTTCTATTCCAACAGTAGCTTTGAAGACACAAGATAATATCCGCCAAACATTGCTAAATATGACGGCGCTTGAAGCTGATGAGGTTAATGTTCACATTGTGGGCATTCAATTTGAGAATCAGAAAACAGAAGTCGAATAAGCAATTGAGTCAGAACAAGAAAGCATTTGCCGAAATAATCCCCTTAGTGGGCATTTCATTGTGAAAGCCTATGCTATTCCTGTAAGTACGATTAAAGTAACGTTTCAGTTTGTCTGCTTGATAAAATGAGGCCAACACTATTGTATTGTTCTATGTTTTTGTAATGGCAAAGTTAGAATTGACTGCTTTTCTGATAGGTAAGTATAAGCCACCGAACACAGTTATGGAATTGATCAAGGATAGAAGATTGAATTCTATCCTTGTCAATCATAATACTTCGGTGGTTTTTTTATTAAAAATTTGATACAATTTGTTGATACAAATGAAAACCATTGTCGTTTCAATCAATATTTAGGGGACAATGACTAAGAGGGTAATATGGAGACAAATAAGTCACTCACTAGAAGAGAAATTCGGGAAAAAGCACTATGCGCTCTTTTTCAAATATTTCTGGGCAAAAATGATATTGAACTAGCTATTCAATATGTTGAAGAAACAGACAATGAATTTCTCGTCACCTTGGTGAAGGGTGTTACAGATAATTTAGAGCAAATTGACCAAACTATCAAAAATAATACCGAGAAGTGGTCTATTGATCGTTTTGGAAATGTGGAATTGAATGCCCTTCGGATTGCAACGTATGAATTTCTTTACCAAGTTGAGACTCCACAAAAAGTGGTTATGAATGAAGCTATTGAAATTATTAAAAAGTTTAGTGATGAGAAATCGGTCAAGTTCGCAAACTCTGTTTTACAAAAGATTATGACATCCCTTGCAAAATAAATTATCATGAATTTGATTTAAGGAGGTTTGCAGTGAGCGAACGTCAATATCTTTCAGTTGAAGCACTATTGAAATACATAAAGCGTAAGTTTGATGTGGATCGACATTTAGAAAGTGTTTATGTTAAGGGCGAGGTTTCCAACTTCAAACGTCATTCAAGTGGGCATGTATATTTCACTTTAAAGGATGAAAAAGCAGTTATCAATGCAGTGATGTTCAGATCTGATTTCCAGCAAGTTAAATTTGCAGTTGAAAACGGGCTGAAAATACTTGTTAATGGGAATGTAACAGTTTATGAAACAGCAGGAACTATCCAGTTTTATATAAAAGAACTGAAATTAGATGGCGTTGGCGACTTGTTTGTTGCTTTTGAGCAGCTGAAACAAAAACTGGGTGCTGAAGGACTATTTCATCCTCGACATAAGCAGGCGATTCCAAAATATCCTCGGAAGATTGCTGTAATTTCGTCACCAACTGGTGCTGCAATTCGGGATATACTAACGACCATTAAGCGCCGATTTCCGATGATACAAGTGACTGTGATTCCAGCAATCGTACAGGGGAAACAGTCTGTTGAGTCTCTTGTGGCTGCAATCAAAAAGGCAAATGACATTGAAAATGTTGATGTGATTATTATGGGTAGGGGTGGTGGATCGATTGAAGATTTATGGTCTTTCAATGATGAAAAAGTCGCCCGAACTATTTTTGCTTCAAGAATTCCAATAATTTCAGCTGTTGGACATGAAACTGACGTAACAATTGCTGATTATGTTGCTGATTTGCGAGCGCCAACACCAACTAGTGCTGCAGAAATGGCAACACCTCATCAAATCGATTTATTACAACGGGTGCAGATGCTGCACGGCAAAATTTTGAAAAGCGTCAGACATACGCTCCAGCACGAGCGCCAACGATTATTGTCCTATCAACGGTCGTACGCGTTTCGAACACCGAAATTATTGCTTCAGCAAAAGCGCCAACAGCTAGATTCGCGAGCACTGGAACTGACCAAAGCATTACAGGATATCATCACAAACAAAAGGCAGCATAACGATTGGTTCGTCCATGAGCTTGCACATCGTAGTCCGATTCGAATGGTGAAGCAGCTTCAACTTCAAAACAATGACTACAAAGAAACACTTCAGAATGCGACCAATCGTTTTGTACAACAGAAAAGACAGCAATTTCTAAATCAATATGCATTACTAAATGCTGTTGACCCATTGAAAATAATGTCAAGAGGGTTTTCAGTTCTTTATGATCGGAAACAAAACTCGATCACAAGTATTACAGATGTACAACCCAGTGATACCATTTCTGTCAAAGTGACGGATGGGATAATTGATTGTAAAGTTGAAGCGGTAAGGGGCGACTAATATGGCAAACAAGAATGAGCTTACTTTTGAACTTGCTATGGAAAAATTAGATTTGATCGTGAATAAATTAGAGGATGGAAAAGTACATCTAGATGAAGCAATCAGTTTGTATAAGGAAGGTCTTGAGCTTTCTAAGTGGTGCAATGAGAAATTGAACAAAGCAGAAGAAGAAATTGTTTTGATCATGACTGACGAGGGTGAAAAGCCTTTTTCGATTGAGGGAGATGTTTAAAATGCTTGATTTTAAAGCATTTTTACAAAAATACGGACCATCATTTGAACAAGAAATGCTCGCTTACATTTCACAAATTGAAATGCCCGCCCATCTGAAAGATGCCATGCTTTACTCATTGGAAGCAGGAGGGAAGCGAATTCGCCCTATGCTGATTCTTGCTGTTTTGAAAGCATATCGATTAGAGCCAATGCTTGGCTTAGACGCGGGAATTGCGGTTGAACTCATTCACACCTATTCACTGATTCATGATGATTTACCTTGTATGGACAATGATGATTTAAGGCGAGGTAAGCCAACAAATCATCGGGTGTTTGGGGAGTCAATGGCAGTACTTGCTGGAGATGCTTTGCAGCCAGCAGCTTTCGGAAAAATTACAGATTCTGAAATTTATTCAGCTGAACAAAAGATTGCGTTGATTTCAGCATTAGCACGGGCTGCCGGTGCGAGTGGCATGGTTGGTGGGCAAGTTGCTGATATCGAAGCGGAAAATATCCAAGTTAATATCGAGCAGCTTAAACAAATTCATGCACTGAAAACAGGCAAGCTGTTGGAATTTAGTATCCAGGCTGGCGCGATTTTGGCCAATGCTTCTACAAGTGATCAGCAGCATTTGTCAGAATTTGCTCGACATTTAGGGATTGCATTTCAAATTCAAGATGATATCCTAGATATTGTGGGTAATGAAGCTGAGTTGGGGAAACCCATTGGAAGTGACCTGAATAATCAAAAAAGCACTTACCCATCCTTATTAACAATTGAGGGAGCACTTGCCCAATTAAATGAACATCATCAAAAGGCAAACTCAGCATTAAAAAAAGTGAATTGTAATGTTACAATATTGGAAAGTGTAATGAATATGGTTGTCAATCGAAATAACTAGTTTGATTTATCAAAACATCATCTGATGTTCTACAGGGAGAAAAATACTTTGAAGTTACAAGATATAAAAAATCCAGCATTTTTGAAAGAGCTACATACTGATGAACTTGAGGATTTGGCAGCTGACATTCGACAATTTCTCATTGAAAAATGTGCAACAACTGGAGGACATTTAGGTCCCAACCTTGGGGTTGTAGAACTAACTATTGCATTACACAAATCCTTTAACAGTCCTGTAGATAAATTCTTGTGGGATGTAGGTCACCAAGCCTATATTCACAAAATTTTGACGGGGCGTGCGCAACAGTTTGATAAGTTACGTAAGTTCAAAGGACTCTCAGGTTTTCCAAAAAGATCTGAAAGTGAGCATGATATTTGGGAAACTGGTCATAGCTCAACTTCTATTTCTGCAGCAGCAGGGATGGCGGTTGCCCGTGATCTAAACGATGAGGACTATCATATTGTTCCCATTATTGGTGATGGGGCGCTTACGGGTGGAATGGCACTTGAAGCAATGAATCATATTGGACATGAAAAAAGACGTGTAATCGTTGTGCTAAATGATAATGCGATGTCGATTGCGCCAAATGTGGGCGCATTGCATTCAGTTCTTGGGCGACTTCGTGTTGCTAGGAAGTACAATAGCATGAAGCGTGATGTTGAAGAAATATTGAACAAAGTACCGAAAGTTGGCAAAGGTATAACATCTTTGGCAGCACGTCTAAAGGGTAGCTTCAAATATCTTTTCGTACCTGGAATGGTTTTTGAAGAGCTTGGCTTTAAATATCTTGGTTTAGTGGATGGTCATGATTTTGAGCAATTAGGTGCTTATTTTGAATACGCCAAGAAAATTGATGGTCCAGTCTTGATTCATGTGTTGACAACAAAAGGGAAGGGCTATCACCCTGCTGAATCTGATACAAGAGGGATCTGGCACGGAGTTGGTCCTTACGAAGTTGAAACTGGTGAAGTGATCAAACAGGATCATGCTGGTCCTGCTTGGAGTGCTGTCATGAGCGATACAGTTCGAAAGATGGCGAGGATTGACAAAAGAATAGTTGCGATCACACCAGCAATGCCTGTGGGATCAAAACTAGAGGGATTTCGAGAAGAATTTCCAGATCGAATGTTGGATGTAGGGATTGCTGAACAACATGCAGCTACGCTTGCAGCTGGATTAGCTGCTTCTAACATGAAACCATATTTGGCAATCTACTCAACTTTTCTACAAAGAGCTTACGACCAAGTGTTGCATGATATTGCAAGGCAGAACCTAAATGTAGTTATGGGAATTGATCGTGCTGGACTTGTTGGTGATGATGGTGAGACTCATCAAGGCGTATTTGATATTGCCTTTCTAAGACATATCCCTAATATGACAATTATGATGCCTAAAGATGAAAATGAAGGTCAGCATATGATTCGTTCGGCATTTAGTTATGAATGTGGTCCTGTTGCTGTTCGCTATCCTCGTGGTAACGGATTAGGTGTTGATATGGACGAATCGTTGAAAGTGATTCCTTATGCTACTTGGGAAGTGCTGAAGGAAGGAAACGATGCGGTAATTCTAACTTTTGGCACAACGATTCCAATGGCACTTGAAGCAGCGCGAATTCTTGAAGAAAAACATGGTTACTCTGTCCGAGTCGTCAATGCCCGCTTTATCAAACCACTTGATGAGAAAATGTTAAAGACTATTTTTAAAAGTAATTTGCCGATTTTGACAATTGAAGAGGCTGTTCTTAAAGGTGGATTTGGTAGTGCTATCCTCGAAAAAGCTCATCAAGATGGTTATATGAATCATTCAATAAAATGTATGGGCATTCCTGATGTGTTTATTGAACAAGGATCAGTGGATCTGCTGATGAAAGAGATTGGATTAACAACAAAAGATGTTGTGAAGACGATGAGCGACTTACTACCAAAAATGACTCAAACTAAGGGATAGTAAGATGGGAAAAGAACGAGTAGATGTTCTATTATTTGAACGAGGATTATGTGAAACAAGGGAAAAAGCAAAACGTGCTGTAATGGCAGGGATTGTTTATTCCAATGAAGAGAGAATGGACAAGCCTGGTGAGAAGGTGTCACTTGATCTACCTTTAAGCATAAGAGGTAAGAACTTACCTTATGTGTCGAGGGGCGGTCTTAAACTTGAGAGGGCACTTGATTATTTTGATCTAAGTATTGCTGGCAAAATACTCATTGATATCGGATCGTCAACTGGCGGATTCACTGATTGCGCATTGCAAAAAGGTGCACTCAAATCATACGCAGTTGATGTTGGAACGAATCAGCTAGCTTGGAAACTGCGAAGTGATGATCGCGTGATTGTCATGGAGAAAACAAATTTTCGTTATGCTCAACCTGAAGATTTTCAAGCTGGAACTCCTGAAGTGGCTACGATTGATGTTTCTTTTATTTCATTGGACTTGATTCTGCCACCATTAACAAGGATTTTGCAGTCACAGGGTGATTGTATTTGCCTAGTCAAACCACAGTTCGAAGCAGGGAAATCGCAAGTTGGCAAAAATGGTATCATTCGTGACAAAGCAATTCATCTTGACGTCTTGGAGAAAGTTAGTACAACAGCAATTTCACTTGGGTTTCAATTAATGAGTGCCACACATAGTCCGATCACAGGTGGCAATGGAAATATTGAATTTCTGTTTCACTTGAAATGGAGCGGAGACCCTCTTCTGGGAGAGTACAAATCGCCAACCTCTTTAAAGGAAGTTGTGAATTTGGCACATGAAACATTGAATAATTGATAGTTGACACACAAAGTTTGTAGCTTGGTGTGTTTTTTGATGAGATATGTACAAGCGATTTCATTTGCGTTAGTATAGTAGGCAGTAATACTAAGATTATAAAGTAGCTATTGAATCTGTTTGTGAACTAATAACTTGAATCAATTCAAAATTCTAAAGCATTGCATTAAGGAGTTTAAGACCTATTAAAACGACGTCATCTTAATTGTCGTTAGAAGTACAGCTTAAAACTCCCGATATAAATTTTCAAAGGCGAGGAAAAATTTACGAAGGACAGCGGGACTATCCTAGGAAATTATGACAAAGTATCTGGGAATCTTAGCGAGTTTCAAGTTGCATTTCCAACGATAATTAGGATTAAGTTACAGGGGGATATTATTGAGATTTCTGCCTGCAAAGGATTCTTCTGGTCAAAGCTGTAACACGGATTACTTAGTTAAGCGACAATTGATCTGGAGTCAGATAAGGAAAATTTCTTAGAGAAGAATTTGCTGAATCGTAACAGGATTATATTGATAATATTAGGGTGAAAAATATGCTAGTAGAACTTTCGATCAAGAACTTTGCAATTATTGAAAAGCAATCCATTGTATTTGACAAAGGATTAACAGTGCTAACTGGTGAAACAGGTGCTGGTAAATCAATTATTATTGATGCAATTGGCATTCTTGTTGGTGGACGTGGGTCAACAGAATTTATTCGTCATGGGCAAGAGAAGGCAGAGCTAGAAGGGTTATTTCAGTTTGATGAGGGCGAACACCCTGCACTTCAAAAGGCAAGAGAATTTGACATCGATGTTGATGATAATACGTTAATATTTCGCAGAGTGTTAACAGCAAACGGTAAGAGCACTTGCTATGTGAATGGGCAAATAGTACGAGCATCTACCCTGCGAGAGATAGGGTTGAAAACGATTGATATTCATGGTCAACATGAGCATCAAGAATTAATGAATGAAAGCATTCACTTGCAGCTTCTTGATAAATACGGAGCAGATGAGATTACTTCAACGCTCCTCGAGTATAAACAGGTGTATAAAGAGTACTTGCAAACCTATGCAGAATTGAAACAATACAATCAGAGTGATGAATTAATGGCTCAGAAATTAGAGTTGCTTAAATTTCAACTTGAGGAAATTAGTAGTGCTGATTTGCAAATTGGTGAAGAAGAAAAGCTAATTGAAGAAAAGAGTCAACTGAATAATTTCGAAAAAATCTGTGCCAAATTACAGAATGCCTATACTGCGCTAGCAAATGAACACGCAGGATTAGAATTGTTAGGGGTTGCAATGCGTGAAATCGAATCGATACGCGATTTTGATGCAGACTTCAAAACATTTGCTGAATCTTTGACGAATACATACTACATACTTGAGGATACCTCTCGATCTATTCATCATCGCTTGGATTCGTTTGAATTTGACGCTGAGCGGCTTTTTGAAGTCGAAACAAGGTTAGACACCATTCACGCTTTAAAACGCAAGTATGGCAGTTCAGAAGCGGAAATTTTGGCATTTGCAACAAAGTCAGCAGAGGAAATAGCTTCTATTCTGAATAAAGAGAATCGATTGCAGGAATTAACCATTCGATTGCAGGAAAGTGAAAAGAATTTACTTGCGCTAGCGAATCAGCTAACAACGATCCGAAAACAAGCTGCAATTCTTTTAGAAGAGAAAATCCATCAAGAATTACAAGATCTATACATGGAAAAGGCACGTTTTCAGGTGCATTTCTCAGCTGAGAAGCCATCTAGTACAGGAGTAGATGTTGTAGAGTTCTATATTGCAGCAAATCCAGGTGAACCATTCAAACCACTCTCGAAAACAGCTTCTGGTGGAGAACTATCTCGAATCATGTTGGCGATCAAAACAATTTTCTCTAATCATCAGGGAATTACTTCAATTATTTTTGATGAAATAGATTCCGGGGTGAGTGGACGTGTTGCGCAATCGATAGCGGAGAAAATCTATCGGATTTCAACCGATTCACAAGTTTTATGTATTTCCCATTTGCCGCATGTCGCGGCAATGGCTGACAGGCATATTTTCATCACAAAAGACCAGTTGGAGAATAGTACACGCACAGTTGTAACTGTGCTGTCTGAAGAGGAACGCATCTCTGAAATTGGAAGAATGATTTCTGGTAAAGATACAACCGAATCCACAGAAAACCATGTTCGTGAAATGTTTCTTCAGGCCTCACAAATTAAGGGGAAATTTATAAAACAATCATAAGTACTTCTCGAGCTATACTTGAAATGTTTAGAAAAAGGTGTCATTTTGGAGGTTTATTAACATGAAAATATTTTCGGACTGTGATTTATCAGAATTTTGGGATGACAGCCTTTTTGCTTTGAAGAGTTATGTGGAAGAACCGCCAACTGACAAGTTGATTGCCGAAATAGAAGTAGAGATCGGTGGATACAAACTACCAGCTGCTTATATTGAACTTATGAAGATGCATAATGGTGGAATCCCTAATAATTGTTGTTATCCAACAGATGAACCTAGTGGCTGGGCGGAGGATCATGTTGCGCTCACAGGTATTATGGGCATTGGTCGCAAGAAAACCTATTCTTTGTGTGGTGAACTAGGTAGTAATTTCATGAAGGAAGAATGGGGATATCCTGATATTGGAGTATGCTTTGCCGACACACCAACAGCAGGACATACGATGTTCATGTTCGACTATCGCAAATGCGGCAAAACTGGTGAACCAGAAGTTGTTCATGTAGATCAAGAATGTGATTATGAAATCCAATTCATCGCAGAAAACTTTGAGACATTTATCAGAGGTCTTGTGAGTGAAGAGGTTTTCGATACTTCGGAAGAAGATATGCAGGACGATTTAGAGAAAGTGGCAACTGATAAGTTTTCAGATGATTTAGCAAACCTGTGTCATGAGTATGCTGAGGTTTCTGATGTAGAAGAGAAAATCCGAACAATTTGTACACAAATTGTCAATGAAAAAGGGCATTTTTCCTTACATGCTGATGAACTTTCCATGTTGATGTACGACATCCTGTTTATACTTTATACCAATTCAAAACCAGTATTTAGAGACGAATACCTCGAAAATTACTCCAAACTGATTGTATTTGGTGGAGAATTCAGTACTGGCGGATATGCACCATGTTTTATCGCAGACTGGCTAGACAATCGGATTAAGTTACAAATGATTGTAGAGGAAGCGGGTAAATACCATATGACTAAGGAATCACGCTTGAAAATTATTGAGAAGATGAATGAGTTTTGATTTTCACTTCTCCAAAATAAAAACCCCGAAATTAGTTTTGTCTAATTTTCGGGGTTTCTTCAAACGATAACTTTATTCAATCTGTTTTGATCGCGTGATGACTAGATTAATCATTGTTTTGATTTTTTGGTGGAGTAGATGGACCGCAATTTCCACTACGATTAGGGAATTCACTTTGGTTATACATCATGTCACGCATTTGTCTCATCATGTCATGCAGCTTCATCTCATGACGTCCTCTACCACGTCTTCGCCCGAAGTCTTCTCTCATGTGAGGACCTCCAACAAATTCTTTTCCGTCCTGCTCTTCTCCACTAAACTGCTCCTCTACATGATTGATTATCCGTACAAGATAGTTGTTTAGGGTTTCTTGTTCTTTCTTGTCTAAACAATTGAAAATGTCACCATAATCTGGTCGCTCTTCTGTCACTTTTTTGCCTTCTTCAGTAAGCTCAATGTTGACAATTCGACGATCTTCATCAGATTGTTTGCGAATAATATAGCCGCTTTTCTCAAGCTTGACGAGTAGTTCACCCATTGATTGTGGACGCATATCAAGAAGGTAACTCAATTCCTTCTGACTAATTTCAGGTTGCATTTTCAGTAATGCTAGTACTCGTCCTTGACCTCTGTGCGGACTGCCCATTGGTCCATGCATTCTGCGTTTGTGCTGGTGATAGCGGTGAAGTAACCATTCTACACGAGCAAATTGCCCAAATAGATCTAATTCACCTTCCATAGTTTCATTGCTGTTGATGTTTTGCTCATTCATAAGCTGTAGTCTCCTTTTAGGTACCGAAATTTTATTCAAAGGTACCTTATCAATTTATTGTACAGGTACCTTATCATTTTGTCAATTATTTTTCTAAAATTTTTCTGCTTTCGATTTTTGACTAAAAATTGAAACTGTTTTCGTGGAAAGTCTTGCTTGTTCTGCATTTTTAATTTTTCCCAGTTATAAATTGCGCTATTATCGGCAAAATTATCTGTGTAGCCAATTGTGAAGGAGAGGGAAAAGTGAATAAAGAAACAATTAAACGAATTATTGGTTCCATTCTCCTGATTTTGATGTTTACCTTGCTTACAAATCGATCATTTGCTTCGTATGTTAATATTCCAGATCATGTTGTTGTGTTTAAAGGCGATCATTACCATATTGAGAAAAATGCACTTATTAAAACAGACGTGGATCAAACCCAATCTGTTGCTGCTTTTCAAACTAGTGATCAAGGAATAGATATTGCTGGAGAAAATATTGGGGAGTCACAGATTGTATTCAATATTGCTGGTATTCCTGTCAAGAAAACAAAAGTAAAGGTACTTAATGAGTTGAAAGTGATCCCTGGTGGACAATCAATTGGTGTTCAATTGAACACACTAGGAGCGCTAGTTGTTGGTTATAATAAAGTTCAAAGTCAAGATGGCTTAGGTTCTCCTGGTGAAGAAGCAGGTATCCAAATTGGTGATATTATTTCAGAAATCAATGGCGTTCAAATTACCAATATGGATGATGTATCAAAGGCACTTAAAAATGCTGGACAAGGTGAAACAAATATTAAAATCATTCGTGATAAAAAGGAAATGACACTTAACATCAAGCCTTTGAAAGATGTGAATGACCAAACTTACAAATTGGGTCTTTATATAAGGGATTCAGCTTCGGGAATTGGTACCCTTACTTTTTATGAGCCGAAATCGGGTAAGTATGGGGCACTCGGGCATGTAATTTCGGACTCAGATACCAAAAGCCCAATTATTGTGAAGGATGGCACCATATATCGATCAACAATCACCTCGATTGATAAGGGTTCAAATGGTTCACCTGGAGAAAAGCTTGCACATTTTACTTCAGATAATCAGGAAATCGGTAGCATTGAATCCAATACCCCTTTCGGTATCTTCGGAAAAATGTATGTGCCATTTGAGTCAAATTATGATGAGGGGCTTTCAGTTGCAGTATCTGCAGAAGTGAAAAAGGGACCAGCAGAAATTCTAACTGTTATCGATGGAAAAAAAGTTGAAAAGTTCTCTGTTGAAGTGATCAGTTCCATTCCTCAGAAATTTCCTGCAACAAAGGGATTGATAATCAAAATTACTGATCCAAAGTTGCTCGAGAAAACAGGCGGGATTGTTCAAGGAATGAGTGGTAGCCCAATTATTCAAAACGGAAAAATTATTGGTGCAGTGACCCATGTGTTTGTAAATGATCCAACTTCGGGGTATGGTGTTCACATAGAATGGATGCTACAAGAAGCTGGAATTGATATTTACGAAAAGGAAAAACAAGCTGGATAATTCAGCTTGTTTTTATGTGGAAACCGATTTTTAAAAAATAAATAAGCTAGTTATTTGACAGTATTATGCTAAATTCGCAATAATGTGGATACAGAAAACAAATCAATTTGTTATACAATCATAAATTTTATCAAATAATTATTGCTGGAGGAAACCTTGTGGAAAAGATTAGAGTTTGTTTAGTGGATGACAATCGTGAGCTCATCATGTTGTTACAGGAATACTTATCATTGAAAGATGATATCGAAGTTGTAGGAGTTGCCAATAATGGATTCGAAGGATTGAAATTATTAGAGGAAACACCAACTGATGTTGTCATATTGGACATAATCATGCCTCATTTGGATGGTATAGCGGTTTTCACGAAATTAAAAGAGAAGAAAAA
This sequence comes from Caryophanales bacterium, assembly GCA_031554275.1. Lineage (GTDB taxonomy): Bacteria > Bacillota > Bacilli > JARBTR01 > JARBTR01 > JAVBKB01. Next base: position 14,941 of record JAVBKB010000167.1, read on the forward strand.
GGAAAAAACGCCTAAGGTCATTATGCTAACTGCATTTGGTCAAGAAGATGTGATGAAGAAGGCGGTTGATCTAGGTGCTGCGTATTTCATGATGAAACCGTTTGATATGGATCATCTAGTGGATCAAATTCGCGCTTCGCAAATGAAAAGTTCAGCAACAGAAATCATTCTGAAGCCAACAGAAAGTATAGTCACAGAATTAAAACAAAGGGACCTAGATATTCTCATTACAAAGATTATCCATGAAGTCGGTGTTCCAGCACACATCAAAGGTTACGTTTATTTACGTGAAGCAATCACAATGGTGTTCAAAAACATCGAAATCTTGGGATCAATCACCAAAGTTCTCTACCCACAAATTGCAGAAAAATTCAAGACAACACCAAGCCGTGTGGAACGTGCGATCCGTCATGCAATTGAAGTTGCTTGGAATCGCGGCAATGTTGACTCATTGACGAAGATGTTTGGCTATACAATTTCGATGTCGAAAGCGAAGCCAACTAATAGCGAATTCATTGCCATGATTGCCGATAAGTTACGCTTGGAGCATAAGGTTGGCTAAGGCTGATTACATACGGTCAAGAATTAACCTACTAACTTCTTTTTAGACCTGCAAATTATTTTTGAGCTATTTCGACTAATACCGTCAGTTTATTGGATTGATTTTCATCCAAATAAATGGCGGTATTTTTTTACTGAATTATGCAGATTGAAAACTTTGTGCTCAATTGCACATTCAATTACTTGTCACAGAAAACGTTGAAGTCCTATGAACAAACTATGAGGTTATTTGCACATTACTTGAAGACTGTGCTAACTGATGAGAATTTGATGTGAAAACGATTCACATCAAATAATTACAGGAGAGAGGAAAGGATTATAAGATTAGTGGCACAACAATCGCTAATACTCGGTGTTTTTTGTTGAGTTATATGATATATTTTTCGTGTGAAAGTTATTTTCTGATTTTGCCAATGAATATTACCTTGGATAAAAAATCCTCAATCATGGAGGGATTAAATTGGAATTTCGTTCGAAAGTGGATAAAGCAACAATTATACTTTATTCAATTATATTGTTTACATTTCTAATCGTGTTTTTAACTCCAATTATTTTTGATAATCAGTTTGAGACGATAGAAGTTGTCATTTCCTTGGCAGGTTGTTTTTTCTTTACTGGGCCTATTCTGTGGTTTATATTTTCATTGAAATATGTTTTAAACGAAGACCATTTGTTTATAGTAGGTGGTCCATTTCGAAGTCGAATTCCATATGAAAATATTACTGGTGTTTCATCAACAAAAGAAGTTTTCGTTGGCTACAAAATGTGTTTATCAAGTGATGCACTTGAAATTAGCTATAGAAATGCAGTTATGGGTAGTGTAAAGATTTCACCTAAGAAAAAGGAGTTATTCCTTTCTGAACTTGGCAAGCATTGCACGCAAATAAACATTGGAATTATTTCTGAAAACTGAATTTGAAGATGGTGCTGAGAGAGAGTTGTGTGCAACACATCATCACAAAACTATATAAGAGTTTCTTGAAAGGTTGATTTTGTTTTGGAGCAAAAATACATTTCCATGAAAGAATCAAATTTTGGTTGGATGTTTGAAATGGAGCCATACATTTGTGAAGAGGATTTGGATTGTATTCAACCATTATCTCCTGAATACAGTTCGAAACTATGGATTGAGCATATTAGTAAGCGCCGGCACTTAATGCTTGAAGGAGAAAAGGATTGGACCGATTCATTGCACAAAGCTGATTATAATTGGTCTGATGACTGGGATTCGAACTATACCAAAGGACTGTCAGATTTCTTGAGAGATCAAATATTCTTACATAAAGACGATACTGTTTTGTATTTTTGGAAGAAGGAAGCAGCAGTTGAAACTAAATGGGGAGTCTTTTTGCGAAATTGGATTCACTTTCTCTTTGAAGAAGAATCACCAATATTATTTAATGTTCGCACAGGGTTTGCACTAAAGTTTAGTGTTCATGGTCTATTGTTCATTGGTGGGAAGTTTGTACAGCATCAATGCATTGGTTGTGAATTTAACCTAGATCTTTGGCACTCTTGTCTTAAGTTTGAAGTTAAACCATTAATCATCTCTTCTTGTCGCCAACTTGGGTAGGAAAGTATTGATATTTCGTCAATTTGAAGATAGTGTCGGGAAGGCGTGTATTAAGTTGAGCAATGAAATTGTGTATTCTACACGAACCACTTGCTAATAGCAGTTTGTGTTTGGCGTATGATACGGTATGATAGAAGGGTCGCAGGTTTCGACAGTCAGCTGATGACGAATATTTATTTTTAAAAAACAGTTTAAGAGGAGAGAAATTTTATGACACAAATCCCTAATTGCCCGCAATGTAAGTCTACATATACTTATGAGGATGGTGAACACTTTGTCTGTCCTGAATGTGCCCACGAGTGGCAAAATGCGTCAATGGTGGTTCTTGATGAAACCATTGAGGTAAAAGATGCAAACGGAAACATCCTTCAGGATGGTGATTCTGTCACAATTATCAAAGACCTTAAGGTCAAAGGAAGCTCATCCTCTTTGAAGCAGGGAACAAAGGTGAAAAGTATTCGCCTTGTCGATGGTGACCATAACATTGATTGCAAAATTGAGGGCTTTGGTGCAATGCAATTGAAATCTGAGTTCGTGAGAAAAGCGTAAGCTTTTGGAAGTTAGAATTGCGCATGGACGTGAATTCGATTTGTCTATTTGAGATATATTATTCTGGAAAAGCTTCTGCTAAACTAGAAGCCAACAATGGAGTTAAGAGAATGGCATGAATTTGTCGGATGAAAACCATTCTTCATTTGGATAACATTCGTTTCATAAGAGATAACCAAATCCGTATTGAATCTTGTGAAAATCTTGACAAAATAGGTGCCATCACAAATTATTAATCCGAAAAAAATGAGATATTGCCAAAATTCGGCGATATCTCATTTTCATTTTATGATTTCAATCGAAGTTAAACTTTTCCAACTTTGTCGACTATTCAACAGTTTCATCTTTAACTTCGGATTTAGCATTCACACCATTCTTAATCGATTCAATTGTTGATTTTGCCGCTGCTTTCGTTGTATACATTTCGCTTTGCAAAACCACTTGATGATTGCCAGACTTTAAAACAAAGTAGTATTGTTTATTCTTTGCTTGTTTAATTACAAAATACATTGCATTCACCTTCTTTCTTTCGATTTTGATTTCCCTATCAGTTTATCAAATCGAGCGAGTAATGAATAGTGGAATTATACCGAATCATGTAGCAGTAATTCGGATTTCGACAAGAACCACTAGTTTATCCGTATTTTGGGTTTTTATTGGTTTTGGGAAATTATTTTTAAAATTGGCATGGTTCAAGGATCTTGATTTTTCTATCATTATGGGCACTTTTCATCAAATTACACCAATATTCTTTGAATATTTGTGCGAAATATCAAAAATATAGTAAGAATTTAAGAACTTTGAGGATTTCTGATTGAATAATAGTGTTACTTTCATTAGAATAAATAAGGATACCATTTTTCTTGGAGGAGAAAACATGCACATTATTGTTTGCGTTAAACAAGTACCAGATACAAAGATTATTAAAATCAATCCGAAAACCAATACGCTTGATCGTTCAAGTGCACCTGCAATTCTTAATCCTTTCGATGCACATGCTGTACAGGAAGCTGTAAAGATTAAGGGTGTAACAGGTGGGAGTGTTTCAGTGTTGTCAATGGGACCACCACAAGCAACAGCTGTCATTAAGAAAAGTGTCGAAATAGGGGCAGATAAAGGCTATCTTATTTCGGACCGTGCATTTGCTGGTGCTGATACGTTAGCAACTAGTTATGCGCTTTATAGTGCAATAGAAAAGATTTCTTCAGAGGATTCGATAGACCTAGTAATCTGTGGGAAACATGCCATCGATGGTGATACTGGACAGGTTGGACCAGGAATTGCACGCCGTTTGAACATCCCGCCGATTACAAATGTTATTGAAGTTTTGGAAGTCAATGAAGCAGAGAAAACTATCTTTCTCAAAAGAAAGCTTCAGAATGGGTATGAAATTGTTCAAAGCCAACTCCCTTGCATGATCACAGTTGAGAAGGAGATTAACGAAATCGCTTACTCTCCACTGCCGAATATGATCAAGGCAGCACGTTACACACCACAAGTTTGGACTCTTGAAGATTTAGGAGACAAAGTAGAGAGAGAGAAACTTGGTTTGAAAGGTTCTCCTACTATAGTTGGTAAAATGTTTACCCCACCACAAGCTTCTGCGAATGGTAGAAGACTTGAAGGTAGTCCAGTTGAAATGGTGAACGAGTTAATGGAATGTCTCTATGAGAAAAGAAATCTATTCTCTCTAAAGAAGGAGGAGTGCTGATATGTCTGAGCAATCTTTGTCTGCGACTGCTAAATTGCAAAATGCAACAGCGCATAAAGGCGTATGGGTATATATTGAACAGTCTGAGGGTGTCATTGAGGGAGTTTCCCTTGAGTTACTTGGCGCCGGTCGTCAACTAGCAGATAAGCTTGATGTACCACTGGCTGGTGTTCTTCTTGGAGACAATGTTAAACCACTTTGTGAACAATTAATTGCGTACGGTGCTGATGAAGTGTACCTAATGGAACATCCGCTTTTGAAAGATTATCGTACTGAGCCCTACTTAAAGGGTGTATATGATTTTTCAATGAAATATAAGCCGGAAATCTTTTTGTTTGGTGCAACACCAAACGGAAAGGATATTTCCAGTGCGGTTGCAACCGATCTTGCAACTGGACTAACAGCAGATACAACTATGCTAGATATTGATATTGAAAATCGATTATTCGAAGCAAGTAGACCCGCTTTTGGCGGAAATATTATGGCAACAATCCTTTGTAAAGAACGCCGACCACAAATGGCGACAGTTCGACCAAAGGTGATGAAAGCATTAGAACCCGACACCTCACGCAAAGGGAAAATTATTGAATTACCATTTGTGATGAAGGCAGAAGATATTCGAACAAAAGTGATTGAAATTGTTAGAGATGCTACAAATCAAAAGTCGTTAGCAGATGCAGATATAGTTGTTTCCATTGGCAAAGGTGTTGCCGATGAGAAAGGTGTACAAATGGCTAATCAGCTTGCAGAGACTATTGGTGGTACAGTCGGAGGCACTCGTGATGTTGTAGAGCTAGGGTTATTGCCCCATTCATTACAAATTGGGCAAACTGGCGAAACAGTGACACCAAAGATCTTCATTTCGATTGCAAGTTCTGGAGCCATTCAACACGTTGTTGGCATGAAAAACTCTGATATGATTATTGCAATTAATAACAATGAGAAGGCACCAATCTTTGATGTGGCAACCTATTCAATTGTTGGCGATGCCTATGAAATAGTACCGATGCTTACTGAATCGTTCAAAGCAAATGCAGCCAAATGGAAGAAGGAGGTGTAGGCATGTCTGAAAAATTTGATGTAATCGTAGTTGGAGCAGGCCCTGCTGGATCAGCAACTGCACTTGAATGCGCTAAAAAAGGTTTGAAGGTTGTCTTGATTGAGCGCGGAGAATACCCTGGTTCAAAGAATGTGATGGGCGGGATTTTGTATCGCAAACAACTCGAAGAGCTTGTACCTGAGTTTTGGAAGGACGCACCCCTTGAAAGACCGATTATTGAGCAGCGTTTTTGGATAATGGGTGAGAAATCTAACGTATCTTTCGGCTACAAAGGCAAAGACTGGGCAGAGGAACCTTATAACTGTTTTTCAGTAATGCGTGCGAAATTTGACCCTTGGCTTGCGAAAAAGGCTGTAGAGGCAGGAGCACTTTTAATCAATGAAACTGTTGTTCTTGAATGTCTAGTCGAAAATGGAAAGGCAATCGGTGTTCGTACAGACCGCCCAGATGGCGATCTTTACGCAGATGTTATCGTGTTGGCTGATGGCGTTAATTCACTGCTTGCCAAGCAACTTGGCTGTCATAAAGAATTGCACCCAGAACATGTTGCGCTTGCAGTAATGGAAGTTATCAAATTGCCAAAAGATGTGATTAATAATCGCTTCAATGTTTCTGAAAACGAGGGCGTTACGATAGAATTATTTGGTGATTCTACTAAAGGAAACCTTGGAACGAGTTTCATTTACACCAATAAAGAAAGCATCAGTATTGGTGTTGGTACTACGCTTTCTTCCATGATTAGCGCAAAAATCAAACCATATGAATTGTTGGATCATTTGAAATCGCATCCAGTAGTGGCACCGCTCATCGAAGGTGGCGAGACGCAAGAATATTTAGCGCACTTAATTCCTGAAGGTGGTTATAATCAAGTGCCTAAAGTAGTCGGCAATGGTTTCTGTATTGTGGGCGATGCAGCACAGCTTGTTAATGGTATTCATCGTGAAGGCTCAAATATGGCAATGCATTCAGGTAAATTAGCTGCAGTGGCTATTGCTGAAGCAAAACAAAAAAATGATTTTTCTGAGAATGGCTTGATGAGATACAAAAAGGCCTTGGATGAAAGTTTCGTGATGAAAGACTTGAAGAAATACAAGGATGCTGCTCATTTATTAGAGCATAATCCAGTGTACTTTAAAGAGTATATTCCATTTGTAAATGAAGCGATGCATGAATTCTTTACAGTGGATGGCGTTTCAAAGAAAGAAAAGCAGAAACTCATTATGAAGCAAATTAAAGGAAAACGTGGTTTGGTTGGCATGATGAAAGATGTCTACAAAATCTGGAAGGCGGTTAAATAAATGACTACACTTGAAGAAAAACAGTATACATTACGATTTAAAGCAAATTCTGTTTCACATTTGTCTGTGTTGGATCATTCTATTTGCCAAGATAAATGTCCTGATAAGATTTGTACGCTATTCTGCCCTGCAGAGGTATATAAGTGGGAAGGACAGCGTATGCAAGTAGGCTATGAGGGATGTCACGAATGTGGAAGCTGTCGTATTGGTTGTCCAAATGATAACATTAAATGGGAATATCCAAAAGGCGGCTACGGGATTGTATTTAGATTAGCTTAACTTTGTTGAAGTGGATTATGTATCCTTTTTATTAATATGATTCAGAACTGTTGTAGTTCAGAAGATCGTTCGTAGGATTAGGCAATTTGTCTTCAATGATTATAGGTTGACCAGAAAAGAAGAGAGTGTGGAACGAAAGTAGATGAAAATCTGCTTTCGTTCCACACTCTCTTTTTTTGTTACAAGCATTAAACATGCACTTTCACAAATCAAACATTATCGACAAACAGAGGAACATACATTAGGAAGAAGCGACATTATTTGCAAAAAAAGAAAAAGAAGTTGACGAAACCAATCATGTTAGATAATGTAAAGATGAAAATTGATAGAAATAACAGAATACCCATGGATAATGACGAATGGTAGCACAATTGTAAAAAGGAAATAATCCTTTTATCGATAGAAA
>JAVBKB010000174.1:0-2974 GCA_031554275.1 Caryophanales bacterium
GGATTTACAAGAAATAGTGGTGAGTGAAGATTATACAGAAATAAAATACACACTACCCAAGGAAGGGTTTATTAGTTTGGCTTTTAGATTGCCGATTTTAATGTCGGATTGCGCCGTTTTACAATTTGCAAATGGGACGAATCCTAATGATTGTATGATAGATATTGCTTTTATCGACAAAGCAACAGGAGACGTGGTTTGGCAAGGAATTATGCCAAAAGAATTTCCAGAACTTAGGGAAGAGGATTTTAAGTAACTACCCTTGTAAATATGATTGACTTGAGCGGACATTGGGGATTCATCTAAATTACAATAGGATGGTGAATAAGTATTGAGAGAAATGATTTATAAAAAAAGCGAACAGATAGGATTTATTTTTTTCCCAGCAAAATACAGCGATGATTGGGACAAAATTGACAAAAATGCGTACATGTTTATCGGGTTTTCAGATTTTAAATATACATTATTGGAACATGTAGAAAGCGCTTACCCGTTGATTGAACCAGAAACAAACCAGGTAAATGAATCCTTTGAAGTTTGTTACACTAATTGTATTAACAAAGAAGCGTGGAAAAAAATTATTTCAAGAATTCAAAAAATAGAAAGCTCCGATGAGGCACTAAAAGAATTTCTAAATAACTTTTGCTCATGGATTTTGGAAAACCTGAAATCGGCGGACGAAATTGTGGTGAGAGGAACGATTTAGTTTTAAAGAAGCAATACTATGTTAATTCGTTAACGATGAGGTAACTCATTAATATGCTAATCAAAGAGATAAATATCACAGGTTTTTTTACTCAAGAGAAGAGAACAAATCAATGGAAATATTCGAAAAGATTACAGATTTGTTGCAGACGCAAAATATATGTATTTTGGAAAGCAATCCTTACTGGAAAAATGGATGAAATATATGTGATTGGAGCAAGATTACAGATTCATCCAATTTCTAAAGGGTATTTCATTGAAATAATAAATAAAATCTGTAGCAGATGGATGAATCTTGGTGAACTGAAAGATGAGTATATTGCATCTGATACAATGGAGGGGTGTGAATTTCGCATAAGTGATATAAAGATGATAACTATTGAAGTCAGCCAGTTCGAATGGAGGGAAAAACAGTAATTAAGGCATATTTACAGGTTTTGAAATCAGTAGATTAAACCAAATTCTAAGGAAGTATACGATATAACTTTTGTTGGGGAGTTTGGTGGAATCGATCAAAAGCAAAATCACAAATTGCCGGAAGAAATTTTTATTAAGTACAAATGATCCAAATCACTTGAGTAATTTTTAAGCCGTTATTCAGGGAACTTTTAAACTTTTAAATGGCTAAAAATCGAAAAAGGAGATAAAACGAACATGATGAAGTGGCTGCAAGAATGGTATTTGAACCAATGTAATGGAGATTGGGAACACATCTTTGGACCAAAAATAAGTACAATAGATAACCCTGGTTGGAAAGTAGAAATACCAATAAATGAAACTAAAGGTGAGAATAAATGTTTTGATTCTGTAAAAATAGAACGAAACGATAATGATTGGTTAGTTTGTAGAATTGAGAACAATACTTTTATTGGATTTGGTGGTCCAGAAAATCTTACAGAAATTTTGACAATATTTAAAAAATGGTGGGAGGAAATAGGGAATTCTGATGATTAGTACTAAAACCAAATCACAAGAATGTTTCTTTCTATGGGTTGACTGTGAAAACTATTGTCGTTTATCAAGTGAAGTCCGTTTTGACTAACTGTTAGAGTGGATTTTTTTAATGCAAATTAAGAAGGTTGATTTACCTACTAATAAATTTTTTCCTCTCCGCACACGTTGCTTTGGGACGAACGGCCAACTCGGGTCATGGCTTGAAATGACAAGCTCGGTCAAATCGAATGCTACTGGTGGTGTCGACACAAGTATTGATGAGTACCGAACAAGTCAATTCAAGACAGTGGTCACAATAAGTGAGCAGTTATTTATTCTTTGGGTGTTCGTTTTCCATTTGAGCTGCACCAGGGTAGGTGAGCGCCTGATCTCTATCAGATTCGACTCTTTTGCTCTTTTTCAAATTTTTCTCTTGTCTATCTTTACTCAATTTTTTCACCCCCCACGATACTGCTAGTTTCTCCATAAATGATTAAAAAAATCTTGTATTGGCATAATGGTATTACAGAAAAAAATCAGGGTGAGCACATGGATGGAAACATTTTTTTTGTTTTAATATGGTTTCTTTTTATCTATCTTATTTTTTTTACCAGTGCGCAAATGGCTCATCGCAATTTATTGTTATGGTGTTGCTTGTTACTGATATCGTCATCTTTTTTCAGCTTTCAAGTGGGCTTCTTCACTGTTACAGGAAGTTTTCTGATCTTTGCTAGTCTGTTTCTAATGCGATTAAATATGTTTACAAGCGGGCAATTGTTAACAATCGTTTCTGGCGCTTTTATATCGTGTTTTATCTTTATTTCAGTGCAAATGTTAGCTCTATTGAATCCGACTTGGACAATGATGAATGATACTGTTTTCCAGGCGGCTGTCATTTACATTGTGTTGGTATTGATTTGTCGAGACAATGTACATCGATTAATAACCTTCAGCTTTGGGGCAGCCATGGCAAACGTGGTTTTCAATATGATTAATTTTTCCATGCTACCAACTTTGTTTGATATCCAAATGAAATGTTTAGATATTCTGGCAATCCTACTATACATCACATTCATTGGATTGCGAATTCAAGGGAATCCGGTCAAAGTTCAAACGATTTAGTCGGAAGTGGTTCGCCAAAAGTGACTCTCGAGGCGCTACGACGTTCAGCGGTCACCTCATCACCTAGTATAAGCGGGCTTCGACGCCTAACTCCTACGCTTGTTTCAAATCTCTCTCGAGAAAGCAAAGCTTTCTACGGCTCCGCCTCATCGAGTGATTTGAGAAACGCTAGGGAGTTAAGCAGGCGTCTTCAGCACCTAATTCAAATCGGGCT
>JAVBKB010000037.1:0-4614 GCA_031554275.1 Caryophanales bacterium
GCGTTGAATCAACTTGGTCAAATAATAGTATCGTTCTACCTATTAAGGTGGTTTGTAATTCAGATTGAATCTCTTGTATTTGTAAGATGTCTTTATTGATCAATGTGTAGCCTAGCTTTGGTGCACTTTCAATTTGAAATCCTTTATTCTTTAATTTGTTCATATGCTTCCAAATGGCAGTCCTTGAAATTCCGATTTCTTCAGCAATTCTCTGTCCTGAAATTGGTTCCCCTTTTGTTTGAAGCAACAATTCTACTATTCTTAACTCTGTATCAATTTGTTTTGAATGAGCCATTCTCTGATTTGCTCCTTCTCATTTTCAAGTGTGTTTGCCAGAATCATGCTAATGACTTGATTAAGAATCTCTCCAAGCCATGGACCTGCTGGCTTGTTAAACCAATCAAGTAAGTCATGTCCTGTAATAGCCAATTCTTTAGCAGAATGAATCGGTAGCTGTTCAAATGCTTCTTGGATATTATAATGTTTATTTTTGTTTATTTTCCGATGTATCTTTTCTGCTGAGACTGCTGTTTCGACACCGGCTTGAAATAATAAATGATTGCTCCAACCTTTTGTATTCACTAGATTTAAGGTATCTATGATACTGCAAACAGCAATAATTCGATCATTTGGACACTTCCATTTTTGTAACATTTCCTTGGTTGCAATATTTTCATTGTCTAATTGTAATGAGACAATTAGGTAACTCCATTTTTCATTTATCGTCGATAGTCCTTCAAAATTGATTGGTATAAGATTTTTCAATCCAAACAAGAATTGATGGAGCTTTGCCTCGATTAAAGTAGTGATTCCGGCTTCTGGACAAACACCCATTAACGTTTTTTCAAATTCCACAGTGATTCTTTCTTGTGAAATATTCTTGATTAAAGCAGCATTTGCTTGGATGGCGCTCATTGTTTCCTGATCCAGTTGAAATCCAAGTTGACTTACGAAACGAATTGCACGTAGCATTCGTAGCGCGTCCTCTTGAAAACGCTTATTGGGATTATTCACAGCACGAATCACCTTAGACTTTAGATCTTCTTGCCCATTAAAATAATCGAATATTTTCCCTTCCGCATCCATTGCAAAAGCATTAATGGTAAAATCTCGACGCTCTAAATCATCACGAAGATTTCTGACAAATTTAACTTCGCTTGGCCTCCTATTGTCAAGATATGCACCATCTAATCGAAAAGTAGTGACCTCATATGTCTCCCCTTCAAAAGAAATCATTATAGTACCATGTTGAATGCCAACATCAAAATGTTTCGGGAATATTTCTTTCACTTCACTTGGTGTTGCGTTTGATGCAATATCGACATCATTAATCTGGCGATGCATAAGGTCATCTCTTACAGCGCCACCAACAAAATAGGCTTCAAAACCTTTGCTTTGAAGCCGTTCAAGGATAGGTTTTGCCTTTTGAAAACGCCCATTCATTGTACGCCCACCTTGTCAATGACTGAGAGATATAGATCCTCATATTGCTCAACAATTTTTTCGACAGAAAATCTTTCTCTCACTTTGTTGATAGCATCCTTCGAAAATTGTTCATGCAGTTCATCATCACTTAGAAGCTTTGACAATCGATTGGCTGCAAACTTGATATCATCAACAGGCACAATATATCCATTTTCCATATCAGAAATTACTTCTGGAATACCACCAACATTGGTTCCAATGCATGGAACCCCACATGACATTGCTTCCAAAAGTACTAAGCCAAAGCTTTCTTTATCAGACAAAAGCATGAAAACATCAGCGATTGAAAAAATTTCTTGCAAGTTCTCCTGTTTCCCTAGCATGATGACGGACTTACCAATGCCAAGACAATTGACTAAGTTTTGGATTGATGACCATTCTGGACCATCACCGACTAATAAAAGCGTCGCTTTGCCGGTTTCTAAGGTTTTTGCAAATACTTTAACTACTTGATCAATTCTTTTGGCTTGACGGAAATTAGAAACGTGCAAGACAACCTTTTCATTTGGATGGATGCCTAATTCCTTCTTGAGATCTGTTTCAATTCGAGTAAAATCGTCCGAAATAAAGTTATGTATCATTTTGATTTCTTTTTTTGGTTGAATAATCTCATAAGTTTCCTGCACTAAACTTTGTGAAACTGCAGTGACCATGTCAGATTTCTCAATTCCATACTTGATAACCTCATGCAAAGAGGCATCATGTCCAAGTGTGCTGATATCTGTTCCGTGTAAGGTTGTAATAACCTTTAAATCACAATTGTCCTCTACCATTTGTTTTGCTAGAATCGCGCAAACCGCATGAGGAATTGCATAATGTGCATGGATTATATCCAATTGCTTAAGCTTTACGATTTCTGCAATTTTACTTGCTAAAGACAACGAATATGGAGGGTATTGGAACACTGCATGCTGGTTTGCCTCTGCTTGATGGAAATAGACATTTGGATAACGTTTATTCAATCGAAACGGAATACTAGAAGAAATAAAGTGAATGTCATGACCACGCTGTGCCAGCAGGATTCCTAATTCCGTTGCAACAACTCCCGATCCACCAACTGTTGGATAACATACTATACCGATTTTTAATTTTCTCATGACGACACCTTCTTAGTACAATCTCTTTTAATTTACAATATTCTCTAAGCCATAAACTAAATGCTCTAGCTTCATAACAGTTTCAATAGACAGCTTAACCCCCGTCATAAACGAATTACGATGAAAAGAATCGTGTTTAATTGACAAAAGCTCGCCCGTGCCCCCGAATAATACTTGTTGATGGGCAACAAGTCCTGGGAGCCGAACACTGTGGATACGCATCCCCTCAAAATCAGCACCACGAGAGCCTACAATTATTTCCTGTTCATCTGGATGACCCTGTTGCTTAAATTTTCTTTCTTCCGAAATCAATTCAGCTGTTTTTGAAGCTGTTCCAGACGGTGCATCTAATTTCTGATCATGGTGCATCTCAATTATCTCTACATCATCATAGTATTTAGCAGCAATTTTGGAAAACTGCATCATGAGTACAGCGCCAATAGCAAAATTTGGTGCAATGATGCAACCTACCTTTTCTCGAGCTGCCAATTCTGAAAGCTGATTGATTTCCTCATCAGAAAACCCAGTTGTGCCAACAACTGGTCTTACCTTATTTTCAAGTGCATAAATCGCATTTTGCATGCCTGATCCTGGTGCGGTAAAGTCAACAAGAACATCTGCATTTATCGTTCTAAAGCAACTTAGACAATCTGGGAACTCTGGAATTCCTCTATCAGAATTTTGATGACTATATTTACTATCCACCATTGCAACAAGCTCAAAATGCGAATTATTATTAACCATATCAACTACTTCTTGCCCCATTCTGCCGCAAGAACCTGATACTACTACTCGAATTTTCTCCATGATACAATTTCCTCACTTATTTAGATTTCAAAAAAATGATAGCAAATGATCTGCTACCACTTTTATTGAATTTGATTAAATGGAAACAACTATTGACGATCTCTTGAGCCAAGAAACATAAGCACAAATCTTAGCAATTCTGCAACTGCAACTGCTGCTGCTGCAACATACGTCATTGCTGCTGCACTAAGTACTTTCTTCGTTTCTCTTTCCTCGTCGCTTTGAATTATGCCCAAGGCGACAACTTGATCCATTGCTCGAGAAGAGGCATTAAATTCAACAGGAAGCGTAACTAATTGGAATACGACTGCACCTAGCATAAAGACAATCCCAGCTAAGATTAATCCTGATACGGTCAAAAGAAAACCTGCGATAATTAGAATATAAGAAAACTGTGACCCAATATTGGCGATTGGTACTAATGTCGATCGCAGTTTCAGAAAGGCATAGTTTTCGCTATCTTGAATAGCATGACCACATTCATGTGCAGCAATCGCTGTTGCTGCTAATGATGGGCTATTGAAATTTCCTTCGGATAGACGAACGACTTTAGTCCTTGGATCATAATGATCTGTAAGTTGACCTGCAATTGGTTCAACGCTGACATTCTGTAATCCATTCTCATCCAATATTTTTCTAGCTACCTGTGCACCAGACATGCCGTTATATGCTCTTACTTGAGAATACTTTGTATATGCGCTTTTCACTTTTCTTTGTGCCAATAGCGGAACAATCATGATAATTGCAAAGTAGATTAAATAGGATCCACTCCCCATTCCACCCAATGCTAACATTGATAAGTCCATTATTTATACCTCCAAAACTAATTTCATACTGTCATTGTAGGATTACTAGACTGAAATGTCAATCATCCGAGGAATAGATGACAACCGTAAACACATTAATAAACCTATATTAACTTATAAACAAAGTATGATTTATATGTCTTGAAAGAATTCTATTGCCTTTTTTATTTGAACTTTGTATGATGAATTATCAAATATTGTTTGGAGATAATAAGAATAATGAGCATTCGTATTAAAAACATTTTTTTTATCATACTTGGCACAGCGCTATTAGCATTCGGAATCATTCATTTTAATATTCAAAATCACCTTGCAGAAGGTGGTTTTACTGGGATTTCATTAATTTTTTATTTCAAACTAAATATACCGACATCAATTTCTTATTTTGTACTCAATATTCCGATTTTTTTGATTGGTTG
>JAVBKB010000187.1:0-3577 GCA_031554275.1 Caryophanales bacterium
GGCGGAGCATGGCATTTGTTTCAAAGCAATGGAGCAATGATAACAGGTTGGTACGAAGTGAACGGATATTGGTATTACTTGAATCCAAACTCATCAAGGCCAGGACAAATGTATACAGGTTGGCAGCAAATAGGTGGTGCAAGATATTACTTTCATGGAAATGGTGTAATGGCGAAAGGATGGCTGACATGGAATGGTTACCAATATTACCTGGGCTCAAATGGTATAATGTTAACAGGTCGGCAGACGATTGATAATAATCAATACTATTTCGACTCTAGTGGTCGGAAAGGTGCTTTACAACCTAGTAATAATACATTGGAACCTTCAGTGTCTAAATATAAATTTGATAGAGATATTGGAAATATTCAATATTGGGTAAGTGAAGCAACAAAGGCGAAAGAAGCTTATTCTGGACTTTCTTATAGTGTTTTGGTCAACAGAGCTATTCAAAACTGGGTTTATACTGGTTATGGAAACAAGCTTTACCCAGGTACATTGGCGGAAACAAAATCAGATAGCGCAATAGACTTTTATCTTTATGATTCCGATGGATCTGAGGACAATCAAGCGAATGGATACACCACACATTGGGAAACTGGCAACAAACTAGCAGACCCGAATTTATCTGGTTGGAACTACGCTGAAATCGCAATAAATGCTCCCTATATGAATGACCAAAGATATGTTAATGACTTTATTCAGGGTGTATTAGCACATGAAATTGGACATGCTTTTGGTTTGAATGACAATAATGAAAATAGAAATAGTATAATGTGTCAAGCGAAGTACCTTAGAGCGGTATGGCAAGTTCAAGAAGTAGATAATAACGCATTTAAGCGCAAATATCCTTAATTTTCATATCAAAATAATAGAGGAGAAATCAAGATGAACAAAAAACTGGGTATAGTTATTGGAATTGTCATAACAACTGTTGTCACTGCTTTTATTTGGGGATTAAACAGACAAGATGTACAATCATCATCTAAAAAAGAAACTCCTGTTGAAGCTACTGGAAGTTCTTCAATGATTGAAGGTGTCGAATATCAATCTCTTGAGGGGGTAGAAGTTGTCTCCGAATTGCACACAAGCTTTGATTATCGAGCGACAACTCCGAATGATCTATACGACATCGTTGATACTGTATTAGTTGGAAAGTATGTAAAGAGTAACAGAAATATGGTTGCCGGATCGTTGATTTTTACAGAATCAACACTTAAAGTAACAAAAGTTATTAAAGGCTCCATCACTGATGCTCAAATGAAAAATGGGATCAATATAAGATATGTTGGTGGAGAAATGATGTTAGGCGATTATCTTAATGGTTTAGATGAGGAAAGAAGAAATGATCCGAAAAAAGGAACGTTTACTCAGGAAGAACGAAAAACCAAAAAAGTAGTTCAAACAATAAAGTATCCAGCGAATGCGGATAAGGACAGAAATTGTGATTATCTCATTTTTTTGACTCAAAACCCTAATGATATTAATGTTGTGGCATGTGATGGATATGGGATGCGGAAAATTGATAAGGATGGAAACGTATTTAACCTCGATACGGGGGCATATGAAGCAGTCGATTTCTATTCAAAGAAGTAGTTGATTAATATTAAATCTCAAGCGCCAGCAGGCACTTGAGATTTTTTCATCTTCATGGATATTTACTCATGTCACCATCATTCTTCGAAATTTCCTTTGTTTCTTTTTTTCCATCAGAGAGCATTTCAGAAATGGTCAATGGTTGCAGACCTGCCTCACGGATTCGGGAAATGATTTGCGGTAGTGCCTTAGCTGTTTGGAGTGCGCTATCTGATGCGTGCAGTAGCACGATGTCCCCGGCATTAGCATCAGCAACTGAAGCCAGTATTTCCTTTGTGCCAGGATTCTTCCAATCATGGGTGTTGATGCTCCATTGCACAAGCGTCAATCCCATCTTATCAACCACTCGCAAGGTTTCATCGTCAAAATCGCCAGTTGGCGGTCTGACTAATGAGATTTTCTTGACGCCAAGCTTTTCAAAAACGGCAATTGCTTTATTAATATCCGTTCTGATTTCTTTATCCGATAATTCAGTGTAATCCTTGTAGGCATAGCCAAGAATACCGATTTCATGCTTCTGATTGATGATTTTTTCGACAACATGTTGGTGCCTTTCTGCCCATTCCCCTGAAAGAAAGAAGGTGACTCCTTGGTACTTTTCCTTCTCCAAGGTATTGAGAATCGCCTCCGCATTTTCATCACCCCAGCTAATATCGAAAGTGAGTGAGACACCTTGTGTACCTTTATAGAAGGCTTTTGAGGTATCTTGGTAAGAGAAAGCTGTGGTTAATTGCTGAGCTGTGATGGAAAAGAGAAAGGCAGTGAATACTGCTAATCCCATAACGAGTAGTGATAATTTAATATTCTTCTTCAAGCCTTGCATAGTACACCTCTTTACTAGATTTTTGGCTTGTACAAATGTATGAAGTATCCGACATTTGTATGATAAAATAGGATATCAAATTAAAATCAACAAATAGATAGAATTGCAAACTGGAGATACTGATGAAATCATATATTTGGACTTGTGCAAATGAACTTGAGACAAGTAGGCTCGCTGAGGAGTTAGGGGAACTCTTGCAAGCTGGTGATGTGCTGGCACTTGAGGGTGACCTCGGCGCTGGCAAGACGACTTTTACAAAAGGAATTGCCAAGGCACTTGGTGTGACGCGAACCGTCAATAGCCCGACATTTACCATTATGAAACAATATCAAGGGAAATTCCCGCTCTATCATTTTGATGTCTATCGACTTGAAAATGAAGATGAGGACTTCGGATTTGATGAGTACTTTGAAGGGGAAGGCGTTACTGTTATCGAGTGGGCACACTTGATTGGCAGTCAGCTTCCTGCTCAGCGACTATCGATTTCAATTACTTATTTAGATATAGAAGAACGTCGGTTTACCCTCACGCCAACTGGAGAGAGATACGAGCAGATTTGTGTAACGTTATCAAAAAATGTGCAAGGAGCAATAACCCATGACGATATTAGCAATTGATACCTCTACCAAAGCTTTGAGTGTCGCCATAGTGAACGAGAAAACAGTCTTGGGTGAAGTTTCAACCAATATTAATAAGACGCATTCGATCCAGGCAATGCCTGCAATTACGCAGTTAATGAAGCATTGTGAAGTGACAACGAAGGATTTAACGAGAATCGTTGTAGCGATCGGGCCGGGATCATTCACTGGTATCCGCATTGGTGTCACCATCGCCAAATCACTTGCCTGGAGCCTAGGAATCGAAGTGGTGGGCGTTTCTAGCCTAGAGGTGTTAGCACAGAACGGACAGTATTTCGATGGATATATTTCTCCAGTAATCGATGCGAGGCGTGGGGCAATATTTACAGCTCTTTTCAAATGTAAAAATGGAACGCTGACCCGTTGTGAGGCAGATCAAAATGTCGAAAGCATCACTTGGGCAAAGAGACTTCAGGAGTTGAACAAACCAGTATTATTCATTGGAACTGACGTTACTATTCATCAGCAAGCATTTCAAGAAATTTTGCAGCAGGAGTTTGTGCAAAGCGAACTAGCAAAT
>JAVBKB010000190.1:0-3942 GCA_031554275.1 Caryophanales bacterium
CCAATACATCCTGCCTGAAATTGTTCCAATACATCCTGCCTGAAGTTGTTCCAATACATCCTGCCTGAAATTGTTCCAATACATCCTGCCCCTGAAATTATTCCAATACATCCTGCCCCTGAGGTTGTTCCAATACATCCTGCCCCTGAAGTTGTTCCAATACATCCTACCCTAGAATTATTGTTTACCTTACATCTAGACACTTAGGAAGCTGATTTGAACATTGATAACATCATTGAGGCAATTTGCACGCCGCTCGTAAATTGGTTAACTCTGTCTGGGATTGACTTTCGAAAAAAGAATTTGCTCTCTGTTTGAAATTCACCCAATTGATTTGGCTGGCGCATTAATTTGCGATACCACATAGGATTGATTCGCAAATAATTGAGCAAGTCTTTGTCCTCTGCAATATAGGCATAAACATCTTGACGCATGCAATTCCTCCTTCCGCATCCAAATACTTAGTCTTTACGCATTGAAAAAGGATGTGGTCTCGATTTTTCGGTATTACCACTTGTGCCCTTATCGGATTGAAATTGACCAATCACACCTTGAACAGCAGAAAGTGCTGAGCTTAGATTATTTATCTGTGACTGAACTTGTGACATATCCATCTTTTTCAAATAACCAAGCATTTGATTCATGAAATCATTTTTTTCTGTTTTATCACTAGTACTCTCCGTCATCACAATTGGTGTTCCATCAGTGTAGTTTAACCAGATATCATGATTCTCCCCAAGAATACTCCAGTCCTCATATAATTCCTGCCATGACTTTTTCCCAAGGCGTACCTCTTGAATAATGCTTGGATTCTTTTGAACAAATGACTTGAAACTTCCAATCGAAGGATGAAGGTCCGCCATATCATATCACCTTCCACAAGAATACTGGGCTTTCACAAATACCATATGAAATGATCCAATTACATGTGCTTACTCAAAAAAAAAATCAAGCTAGACTAGCCTTGATTTTTTTGATGCTACTTTTGAATAGACGTTATTGCGGTTCAATAAAGTTCTGCGTAAAGTACTTTCGATAAACGCCACTACCAATAATTGAATACTTTGGCTCAAGTAATCCTTCTCGATGATGCTCGCTGTTCAGCCATCCCTCAACAGCATCAAGCGAATCGACATACCCTGATGCAATATTTTCTCCAGCAAATCTGTAAATGATATTTCCATTTGCCAACCTCATGGAAAGTGTTTCGTTATCTGGAGAGACATGAGAAAAATAATTTCTAATAGCCATATCTTTACTATGTGTCCTAGAAATAGTTGAAACGATATCCTTTTCCACTAATGAAGGCACTTTAAACTGAATTCGGAGCACATTAGTGAGGTCGATTACTTGCTGCTCATAACCAGCTTCAATCTCACGCCATTCTTCATCGGAGTATTCTTTTGTCTCAATCTCTCCAGTGTAAGATAAATTATAGGGTCGTAATTTCACCAGTGTCCTTTTGTCAATAAATCGTATCGCTGAAATATTGCCTAAGACTTTATCAATATACACTTGCGCGAAGCAGTTATCCAATTCAACAAGAGGATTGGTCATAATATCCGTTTCTGAAAACTCAAAGCTATATTTCTCACCATCGATTTTAAAATTGATTTGAGATCCAAGGGTGATTATATTGTTATATTTTTCTGACTTCTCTCCAATCATAAAAGGCGCCACTTCGGCATTCTTTCCCGCACCAATACAAGAAACGATTTTCCCGTCGGCAATTGCGAATTGGAGATAATTAGAAAGATCAGCGTTATAAATCCACCATTCATATTGAAACTCTGTCTTATCAATTCGATTTGGAAGTCCATATTTTTCTTCTAAAGCAGTGACATTTCCCCCAATCCAATTGTTGAGAGAAACCTGTTCATTACTTGTTTCCTCATCTGACTTTACCTCAGTAGAACTATCGATTTTCACACGTTCCACATTTTTTTTAGTAGTTGTATTTAATGATATATAAATAATGATAGCCAAAATAACGACTACCAAAATGATTACGCGAAGAGAAAATTTTGCGATCGTTTTCATGAATACACCTGCCTATTTATATTATAGCAATTCTAGTTTCTTTACGAAATAAATAATAATCGATTATGATGTCTATATTATGGCAAATGCTAAAAAATATTTTATAAATCAGGAGGGTTGACAATGAAATTCGAACAGTCTGGCATTAATACAATCGCTAAGGATCTCGGAAGAATTGAAGAAGTCATGGCAAAATATCAACTGGTAAGAGACGAGCATTGGGATTATCAAAGAATTACTTTTGATCGAAAGTTTATCATTGAAGATGTAATTTACTACTTACGTATACCTGGTGAGGCATTTGAAGGTGATGTTGGGAGCAAACAGGCAAAAGTACAACTTCATGAACCACTCTTAGGGAGGCATTACTACCCACATGGAGTTTATTATGGAAATGAGGAAGTATTTCCAGAGGACCTTGTCGTCAAATGCCAAGTAATTCTCATGCATTTATCTGAATCTTTAACTGCTGCGTAACTGCTTTTCATTAAAAGTTTCCAACCTTTTCATTACAACATTCAAAAAACCAAATCCAGAGAAATTCCACTTGAGAATTTTCTCTGGATTATTCGATTTAGAAACTTCCGTGCTGCCGCTATTGACCGAAAATAGCTTTTAATAGGCTTGTTTTACCTCCGCCATCATAAAGAACAAATAACAGGAAATATACCACCAGCCCCGTCACAGCAGTTGTAATCCACACCCAAAGCGTGTAGCGTCCGATCTTTTTGTGTAGTTTGAATTTCTTTCGAAACGCACTGACCAAACTTATTAACCCAAGGATTGCACCTACAGTAGCAGCAGTAATATGAACAGGTAAGAGTATATTGTAGAACAACTTCAAACTATCTGGACCACCAAATGTATAATTGCCGATAAATATTGTTCGATATTCATAAATAATGAAAAAGCTTAATGCAAAGAATGCTGCTAGCATCATTGTTTTCCGATGCTTTTCAACTTGCTTTCTCTTAATCTGAAAAAACCCGATAATCATAAGCACACAACTAATATCCACACATAATGTACTGATTGTTGGTAACCAATTCATTAGTTAATCCCCTCCATCTCTTTCATGATACGGTCAGTCTCTGCTTCTGCTCGCCCTCTTTCAACCCTAATCCATTTAAAAAACGTAATCCCTAGAAACACACCATAGACAATCTCCTGCAAAATCTTCATGATGACACCACCATTTTGTTGATCCTGCAAAATACTTGCACCTAGAAACATTTCTGGACCAGTAATCTTGAGATTCTGCAATGTCCCTGGCGATACACATAACATCATCGCTTCTAGCCATTTGCTTGGATCGTAATAAGTTGCATAGAGCGGGTGGTTGGCAAGAATAATTAGGGCACATGCTGGTGTCAGCAAGATCCCATTCCCGAAAATAAAGGCGAGCTTTGGTAGTCCGGAGATATTCTTTCCATTGTCCACCCGATCAAAAATATGCCACCACATCACAAAGGCAAGAACAAATAGGATTGCAGTCATTACATTATGATAAAGTACATCTACTTTCACGAAGTCAAATATCATTGGAACATGATAGAAGGAAAACAGCCCATTAAACAAAAGCAGCGCAATAATTGGATTTGAAAAGAAGAGAAACAACCGATTATGTGCAATCTTCCTCACCCATTCTAGTGGCAGTCCATGCCATAGGAATGGTGGTATGACGATGAATAAGATACCCATTTGAATCATATGAAACAAAAATGAGATATGCCCATACAAATCAAGAGGCGAACCTTTGACAATATAGAAAAGAAGCAGCGCAATCGTCATGCAGATGCGCTCGCTTTTTTGGGTTGTCACTAGCATAGTGACTGCCCAAATAAGCACAAGAATAATAAATAATCCCGGACTCCATAACACGCTAAAATCAAATAACTTGAA